>DASYKL010000479.1:0-3890 GCA_035995405.1 Chloroflexota bacterium | reverse complement strand
CAACCTCAGGGCGCGGGCAGCCGTGCTACGGCGGGCCAATCCCATCGTGGATGCCTGCCTACAACAAGGATCTGGAGAACCTGTATCGCTTCGACCAGGCCAAAGCGAAGCAGCTGATCCAGGAGGCTGGCGCCCAGGGTGCGACCATCGAGCTGACCACCTGGCCGACAGACACCGAGCTCTTCGGCCGACCCTCGGTTGTGGTCGCCAGTTACCTGAAACAAGCGGGCTTGAATCCCGTCCTCAAGCCAGTGCCGAATGCCGAGTGGGCCCAGTCGCGCGCCGAAGGCACCTACCAGGCGTTGGTGAACGGCAACCTGTACTCCATTCCGGATCCCGACTTCGTCGGCACCATCTGGGAGAAGGGCAGCAACATCACCAAGGCCAACCGCTTCTCGGATCCAGAGATTGACGGCTGGATCCAGCAGGCACGCACGATCGGCGATCAGACGCAACGTAAAGCGTTGTATGACAAGGTTCAAACCAAGGCGCTGGACTTGTCGCCCACGGTGTTCCTGTTCTACCGCGAGCAGGGTGATGCGACCCAGAAGGACGTGCAGGGCTACCAGTACCTCGGTAATCCCGGCGCGTTCAACACCTTGTCCGAGACCTGGCTCGACCGCTAAGACGGCGATGCAGCGGTACATCCTGCAGCGGCTGGTGGTGGCCGTCGTGCTGGTGCTCGGCGCGGCGACACTGGTGTTCTTGCTGCTGCATGCCGTGCCTGGCGATCCGGTGCGCATTTTCCTTGGCGATTTCGCGACGGAGGATCAAATCCAGGCCGTCCGGCACAAGATGGGCCTGGACCGCTCCGTCCCCGAGCAGTATCTCGCCTGGTTACTCGGCATCGTGACGGGTGATCTGGGCACCTCGTTAGCCCAGAACCGGCCAGTTGCTGGACTGCTGCTGGACCGCTTGCCGCGGACGCTCGAGCTAACGCTGCTCTCCATTCTGCTGGCACTGGTGGTCGGTGTGCCGCTGGGCATCGGCGCGGCGTTGCGCCGCGGTCGACTGCCCGACGTGCTGCTCATGCTCGGTGCACTCGGCAGTCTGTCGGTGCCGGTCTACGTGAGCGGTACGGTGCTCGTCCTCATCTTCGCTGTCGGGCTGCACTGGTTGCCCGGCTCTGGCTATGTCCCATTCGAGCAGGATCCGTTGCGCCACCTCAGCCTGCTCGTTGTGCCGTGCATCACGTTGGCTTCGCACCTGGCCGCCAGTCTGGCCCGCATGACCCGCTCGTCGGTTCTGGAAGCCATCGGTCAGGACTATGTGCGGACCGCGCGCGGCAAAGGACTGGCCGAAACGGCAGTCCTGGTGCGGCATGTCCTGCGTAATTCGTTGATTCCGATTACGACCACCGTCGGCGTTCAGGCGGGCAATCTTCTGGGTGGCGCGGTCATCGTGGAGACGATCTTTTCGTGGCCAGGTTTGAGCAGCCTGCTGTTTCGCGGCATTGAGACGCACGATTATCCGGTGGTCCAGGGCTGCGTCCTGTTGATCAGCGCCTTGTTCATCCTGTTCACGCTGGCGGTTGATGTCATCAACGGCGTCACCGATCCGCGCCTCGCAGCCGGCGGGCAGACATGACTTCCTCGGCGGCTGCCACACGCACGGTGCCACGAACCATCCCGACGCCACCCGACCAACCGCCGCGCGCGCGGCCGTCCAGCTTCGACACGCTGCTGCATGAGCCGCGGGCGGTCGTCGCCGGCGGCATCGTGCTACTGCTGGCGGTCATTGCGGTCCTCGCGCCGCTGCTCGCGCCCTATGATCCCGAGGCACTCGATCCCAGCGCTTCGCTGAGCGGACCAAGCGCGGCCCATTGGCTCGGCGCGGATCAGCTCGGTCGCGATGTTGTGAGCCGACTTATGTTCGGTGCGCAATTGTCACTCCAGATTTCGATCGAATCCGTTGCCCTGGCGTCAGTGATCGGCATTGCGCTGGGCACGCTCAGCTCGTACTTCGGTCGGTGGATCGAAATGATCGTCATGCGCGTGGTTGACGTCCTGTTGGCATTTCCGGCGTTGGTCCTGGCAATCACGGTGGCAGCCTATCTGGGTCGATCGGTTGACCATATCGCCCTGGTAATTGGGATTGTCTATATGCCGATTTTTGCTCGGCTGTCATATGCGGTGACGGCGGTCACGCGACGCTCCGAGTTCGTCGAAGCCGCGCGTGCGCTCGGCGCATCGCACACTCGCATTATCCTGCGCGCGATTCTGCCCAACTCACTGGCACCGCTGATCGTACAGATGTCGCTGAGCCTCGGGTTTGCGATCCTGGCGGAGTCCGGCTTGAGTTTTCTCGGCGTCGGCGTCCCACCACCGGCCACCTCGTGGGGCGCCGAGATTGCCGGTGCTCGCCTGACACTCGACAAGGCTCCATTGCTGGTCGTCTGGCCGTCAATTGCGCTGGGCCTGGCGATTCTCAGCTTCAATGTGCTGGGCGATGCCCTGCGGGACGTGCTGGACCCGCGCACGCGCAGGCGCTAGTCGATCCCGCTACGGCGTCGTCTTCACGTACTGCGCGATCGCCGCGTGTGTCGCGAACCACACGTTAGCATGACTCCTGATGTGATCGATCAGCTCCTCCAGAACGGCAATGCGTGAGCGGTGGCCGATGACGTGGGGGTGCATGGTGAGCTGGAACAGCCCGCCCTCGGCATAAGCACGATCGAATTCATCGCGCCACAGGGTGAGCACCCCGCGCGGCGGTGTATACGGTCGAACAGCCGTGTAGCGGTCCATGCTGAAGTAGGGCGCGTCGTCGCGGATCCACTCCACCGGAATTTCGACGACGCCGGTTGGTTCACCGTCCTCGACAATCTCGTAGGGGTCGTCGTCGGCCATCAACGATGAGTCATACAGCAAGCCGAGCTCGCGGATGATGCGCAACGTTGTCGCACTGAAATCCCATGACGGCGTGCGCACGCCGACCGGCCGAATGCCGACTAACTGCTCGAGTGTGTCGGTGGCCCGAAAAGCCAGCTCGCGCTCGTCCTCGGGTCGCAGCTGCTGATTGCGTTCGTGGATCCAGCCGTGGATGCCGAGCTCGTGGCCAGCGGCGATATAGCCGCGCGCCTCATCCGGATGGAGCAGCGCCGAGACGGCCGGCATGAAGAATGTCGCCGGCACGTCTTTCACTTCGAGCAGTTGCATGATGCGCGGCGCGCCAACACGCGACCCGTACTCGCCCTGGCTGAGCTTGCCAGGGCTGGTTTCAGCATCGCGAAGCGGAATCGTCTCGTGATCGGAATCAAATGACAGTGCGACTGCCACGCGGGCTCCGCCGGGCCAGCTGCTCGGCGCGAGTGATCGTCCGGCGCGCACATGCTGAACATGTCGGCGCCAGGTCGATTCGTCCCACTGCCAGGGTTCGAGCGTTTCGTTCATATGCTATGTGCCAATCTTAGTGCGCCGGTGTTAGTGCGCTGGTCGGCGGAGCCAGAAGACCACGCGGACCAGCAACAACGCCGCCACGACACTCGCATAGATTAATGGCTGGCTGATGTCAATCTTGACGCGCCAGAAGAAATGAACCACCGCCAGCACGCCCGCGAGATACGCCAGTTGATGCAGGAGCTGCCAGCGACGGTAGCCGAGCCGTCGAATCGATCCGGTCGTCGACGTCAATGCCAGCGGGATCAGCAGCACCAGAGCAGCGAAGCCGACGGTGATGAACGGTCGTTTGGCGATGTCGTCGATAATCCGACCCCCATCGAGCCCCTGGTCGAGGAAGACATATGTCGCGAAATGCAGCGCCACGTAGAAAAAGGCGAACAGACCGAGGAGCCGTCGCACCCGCGCTGGCCAGGTCCAGGCGAACAGCCATCTGGCGGGCGTGCAGGCCAGGCTCGCCACCAGGAAGACCAGCGCCGCCAGGCCGAGCAC
>DASYKL010000478.1:0-10728 GCA_035995405.1 Chloroflexota bacterium | reverse complement strand
TGGTCCGAGCACGACAAGGCCGATCAGTTGCGAGGCGGTGAACGTGAGATGGAAGAGGCTGTTGGCTTGCAGCAGTTTGCCGCGGGCGACCACGGTCGGAATCATGGCCGTCTCAGCCGGGGCGAAGAACTGGCCGACGGTCGAGAACACGAAGTTGATGCCAAACAGAAAACTGATTGGCAGCCCTGGAAAGAGGCCAAACAGGCCATAGGACAGGGCAATCGTGCCGCGGATGAGGTTCGTGGCGATCAGGACCGTGCGCTTATCCCAGCGGTCGACGTAAACCCCGGCGAGCACGCCGAAGATGACCGACGGGATGATCAGGGTCAGGATCGCCAGGCTCAGCAGGGTGCTGGAGTGGCTGCGCTGCTGGACCAGCACGACGATGCCGTACCAGATCGCGTTCTGAGCCGTCTGGCTGATGGCCTGGGCGAGCCAGAGCAGAAGGAAATCGCGGTTCCGCCAGATCGAGCCGTCTCGTCGCTCCTGGGCGCTGGTCGCGCCGGAGGTGCTGTTCGGCGTGACGGACTCGGCTGGTTCCAGATCACGCGGCGCGAAAACGACGGGCGGCCGGCGGCCGGCGTCCTGACGCATCGCTACTCGACGTCGGCCGCCGCGTCAGCCACGACCGCGCGCGACAGGAAACCCTTGAGGCGGCGCTCGAACAAGCTGCGGGCAAGCATGATGCGGTGACCGCATGTTGCACATCGCAGGCCGATGTCGGCTCCCAGCCGCACAATCGACCAATCGGTCCCACCGCACGGGTGCCCTTTGCGCAGACGCACAACGTCGCCCAGGTGCACCTCGATGAATTTCGGCGTGCTCATGCTGTCTACAGAACGACGAACGTCAGCGCTCCGCGGTTGCAGGCTGGCGGCGCGCAGCGTTGATCGCCTTTTTCAGTCGCTCGGCTTCGGCGCGCGCGGCGACCTGCCAGTCGGCACCTTTGCTGGCGTAGGCAACGGAGCGGCTGGCGTTCACCAGCGCGCCCTCAGCGTTGTCGTCGACGGCAGCGCGGACGGCGCCTTCCAGATCACCGGCTTGCGAGCCGACGCCCGGCAGCAAGAACGGCACACCAGGCGCTACGCGGCGGACCTCGGCGACTTCGGACGGGTACGTCGCGCCGACGACCAGCCCGAGTGTGCCGTGCTGATCCCAGGTCTGGGCGCGCCGAGCGACGTGGAGGTACAGCGGCTCGCCGTCTGCCAGTGGCATGTCCTGCAGCTCGCCGGACCCAGGGTTGCTCGTCTTACACAGGACGAACACGCCGCGGTCGGCATACGCGAAAAACGGCTCGAGCGCATCACCGCCCAGATACGGGCTGACCGTCACGGCATCGGCGCCCAGCTCGTCAAACAGCGCTCGGGCATAGGCCGTGCTGGTACTGCCAATGTCGCCGCGCTTGGCGTCGATGAGCACCGGCACATCGCTCGGCATGGCTTTCAAAACGCTGCGCAGAGCAACCTGGCCGGGCAGACCGAACGCCTCGAAGAAAGCGATATTGGGCTTGTAGCAGCAGACCAGGTCGTGCGTCGCGTCGACGATTCCGTGCACAAAGGCGGGCAGCCAGTCGGCCACGTCGCGACCAGCGAACTCAGCCGGGAGAAGCGCCGGATCGGGGTCGAGCCCGACACACAGCAGCGAATCATGGGCACGGGCGGCTGCCCGCAGTCGTTGGTAGAACGTCGAATTAGCCAAAAACAGAGCACTCTGAGCGTGGAAGTCGACCTGTATCATAGCCAGACCGATCCGCAGGAGTCCGTGATACAGATGCACCTCAGCGCCCCAAGGGGAGTCCTCAGCGTGTTGGCGGCCATGGCGCTGCTCGTGCCGGCTGTTGCCGCATGCCAGCCGGCCGCCCCCGCCACCCAGGCACCAACGAGCGCCCCGGCTACAACTGCTCCAGCCAAGCCGGCCAGTTCACCAGTTCCAGCCGCGTCGCCATCGAGCGCTGCCTCGCCTGCCGCGTCACCCGCTGCCTCACCGGCCGCGGCCGCCAAACCCGCGGCATCGCCGGCTGCGTCGCCAGCGGCCAGTCCTGCCGCCAGCCCAGTCGCGGCGACGTACCCCAAACCCGCCGCGCCACCAGCGCCCACGGGCGACCAGAAGGGTTCGGCCAGCAACCCGCTGAACATGGCCTTTGTGCCATCGGCCGATTCACAGAAGGTGCTCGCTTCGGGTGAGCCGCTGGCCAAACTGCTGACCGATGCAACGAACCTGACCTTCAAAGTCTCGGTCCCGACGTCGTACACGACGGTCATCGAGGCTATGGGCGCCAATCAGGTGGACGTTGGTTGGCTCGCGCCGTTTGCGTACGTCCTGGCGCATGACAAGAACGGCGCCCAGGTTTTGCTCGCCTCATTGCGGCAAGGCAGCAAGACATATCGCTCGCAGATTGTCGTCCGCGCGGACTCGGGCATTACCAGCCTCGAGCAGCTGCGCGGCAAGAAGTTCGCCTTTGTGGATCCCGCGTCAGCGTCTGGCTTCCTGTTCCCGAATGCCCTGCTCGCGGGCATGGGCATCGATTACAAAACGTTCTTCTCGGACACGGTCTTCGCGGGCGGCCACGACAAGGTGATCATCGCCGTCTACAACAAGCAGGTCGACGGCGGCGCTTCGTTTGGCAATAACGTGGACGGCGGCCCGCCAACGGATGCCCGGACGCTGGTCACCAGCACGCTGCCGGACGTCATGAGCGTGGTCAGGCCGATCGCCCAGACGGACCCGATTCCGAATGACACGGTGTCCGTCCGCGCTGGGCTCGACCCGGCGCAAACCAAGTTGATCAGCGACGGTCTGCTGTATGTGCAGGGCACTGCCGACGGACAGAAAGCGCTGAAGGACCTGTACGGCATTGATGGCCTCGGCCCGGCCAATGACAAGGACTACGACCCGATCCGCACCGCGGCCAAGGCGCTGAACCTGGACCTCGAACAGCAGATCGCGCCACCGCCGCCCAAGCCCGCGGGCTGACGCTCAGCCGAAGCCATGCTCGTCATCGAGCACCTCGTCAAGGATTACGCGGGCGGCGTTCGTGCGCTGGACGACGTGTCGCTCGAGGTGCGCGATGGCGAGTTCGTGGTGCTTATCGGGCTGAGTGGCTCTGGCAAAAGCACTTTGTTGCGCTGCATCAATCGGCTGGTCGAGCCGACCGCGGGGCGGATTGTTCTTGACGACGTCGATATCACGGCTGCCCGCGGCGATGGCCTGCGGCGGGTGCGGCGGCGGATCGGCATGATCTTCCAGCAGTTCAACCTGGTCAAGCGCTCGACGGTCCTGACGAATGTCCTGACCGGGCGGCTGGGCTACGTGTCGCAATGGCAAAGCTTGCTGGCTCACTGGAGCGAGGACGACTACCGCCGCGCGCTGGTGAATATCGAACGGGTGGGCTTGCGGGAGCGGACCCATCAGCGCGCCGATCGGCTGTCCGGGGGACAGCAACAGCGGGTCGCGATTGCCCGCGCGCTGATGCAGGAGCCGAAGATCATGCTCGCCGACGAGCCCGTCGCCAGCCTCGACCCAGCGACGTCGCATTCGGTCTTGCAGTACCTTCAGCAGATCAATGGCGAGGGCATGACCGTCATCTGCAGCCTGCACTTTCTGAGCCTCGCGCGAACGTACGGCACGCGCGTAATCGCCCTGAAAGGCGGACGACTCATGTTTGATGGGAAACCCTCGGAGATCGATCAGCGACGCTTTCAGGAAATCTACGGTGACGACGCGGTCGAGGTGGAGATCGAGTAGGTCCGCCCATGGCTACGACACTCGGGCCGACGGGCGCCCCACCACCACCCCCGCTCACGCCGAAAACCAGCACCGAGCCGTCGTCGTACGACCACCTGCGCTCGGCGCGGCTCGAGTTGGCGCGCCACGAGAGCCCGCGGCGAAGAGCCTTGCGTCTGGGCCTGGTGCTGATAGCACTGGCCGTGCTGGTCAAGGGCTGGCTGGTCACCGACATCGATCTCGGCAAACTGTCCAACGCGTCGAACGCGGCGCCCATTCTCAAAGCGCTGGTCCAACCGGACGTCCTGTCCCGCGACGTGTTGCCGCTCGAGCTGCAGGAGCCGTTCATTGTCGGCGCTGGCTCGTCCGGGCCGGCTGTGGTCAGCACGCCAGCCGGGCAGACACTGCGCATCACGCCGGGCTCGGGCACGCCCGGCCAGACCGTGGTCTTCGAAGGCTCGGGCTTTGAGCCCGATGCCGACGGGCAGCTCAGGCTGCTCAATCCGTCGCGCGGGGTGGACGTCCTGTTTACCCGCCTGCACACCGATCGAAACGGGTCGTTCAGGGAAGAACGCGTGTGGCCCGACTTCGCCACGCTCCCGCCCGACATTTATCAGTTCAAGTTGGTCATCAACGCCCTGACGGGTAGCCCACACCTCAGCGAAACGTTTCTTTCGAGCCTCGGCCGCATGGGCGAGACGATCCTGCTGGCGCTGATGGGCACGGTGTTTGGCGTTCTGTTCAGTGTGCCGCTGAGTTTTCTCGGCGCCCGCAATTTGATGGGCACGTCGCCCGTGGGTCTGGCGCTGTACGCCTTTGTCCGCCTGTTCTTCACCATCACCCGTTCGATCGAAGTACTGATCGTTGGACTGATCACCGTGGTCATCGTCGGTATCGGCTCGTACGCGGGCGTACTGGCCCTGGTCATCCATTCGATCGGCTCGCTTGGCAAGTTGTTTTCGGAAGTCATCGAAAACATCGAGCCGGGGCCGATCGAAGCAATCACTGCCACGGGTGCGAACCGCTTCCAGACCGTCCTGTATGGGGTGATTCCGCAGATCGTGCCCGCGTTTCTGGCCGTGACGATCTACTGGTGGGATCACAACCTGCGCATGTCGACCGTGATCGGTCTGGTCGGCGGCGGCGGGATCGGGTTCTTGCTGATCCAGTACATGAACCTGCTGCAGTACAACCAGGCCGCCACGGTGCTGTGGCTGATCGTGATCGCCGTGACCGCGATGGACTATGCCAGCGCCGCGATTCGCGCCCGCCTGATCTAACCGTCGGCTGGCGCCGGGCGAGCGACGATCAAAATGCGATCGCTGTCGGGTCCATACTCGGCCAGGTCGTAGTTGCCGTACAGCTCCTCGACGGCCCAGCCAGCGTTCTGCAAGAGCAGCTCGAGCTCGAAGCGGGTGAACCAACGCAGACGGAGCTCGACCATGCTGCGACGCAAGAAGCCACGCTCGTCCTGCTCGTCATAGAAGAACATCAACTCGTCGAGCTGGTCGGACGGGCGCGGCCGACGCAGGATGAACTTGGTGATCGGCCGCCCCGTTTCAGGATCGGGCAGGGTCAGGTCGTGCAGCAGCTCTTCAGGTGGCTCGACTGCACCACGGAGATTGCCGTTGGCAACATCCAGGATCAGCCGCCCATCGTGCGTAGCGTGGCTGCGCGCGGCGCGCAACGCGCGTACCTGATCGTCCCGTTTGAGCAACAAGCCAAAGCTGTCCAGGCCGAGAATGATCGTGCGGAATTTCCCGTTCTCGAGCTGCAACGTTTCCAGCCGCTGGCGGACAAGCGTGGCCTGCAGGCCCAGCCGCTGGAAGCGTTGGCGGGCGCGCTCGAGCATCGGCTCGGAGCTGTCTACACCGGTGACCGCCAGGCCAGCCCTGGCGAGCGGCCCAAGAAGCCGGCCTGTGCCTGTGGCCAGCTCGAGGACGGGACCACCGAAGCGGCGAGCAAAACCAACATGCACGTCGACGTCCGCCAGATAGCGGTCGTGCTCCCAATCGTAGAGCCGCGGGAAGTCGTCGAAAGCGTTCTTGCCCGCTCGGCCGCTCACCGTCGCACTGGCAGCTCTACGGACCCGCGCGTGCCGAAGAGGATCCCGAGCTCGAGAAACGCGAACAGCCCGATCAGCAACGTGGCAACGACGGGGGTCAAAGCACGCAACGCCTGCAGCCACAAGCCGAATAAGCCGATCACTGCCAGCAGCATCGAGTGCGGCAGATAGCGGGCGGGCGAAACAAGCGCGCCCTGGTTGTCTCGCGGGCGGAGACTCAACCAGGCCACGATGGCGCCGGTCGTCGTGATCGCGGCGAAAGCAAACACGTACGCCGCCAGGACTGCCAACGATCGGGCAGGCGGCACGTTCATGATGAGCCAGGCCAGGCCGCCCCATGCCGCCGCGGCGGCAGCGAGCGTCAACACCGCCGCGAGCAGACTGGCCATTTGGCGGAATTGTAGAAGTCCCCGGCAAGCGAACGACAATCCGTAGTGAATCTGTGATGGCAGCAGCGACGAGAATGGCAGCACCGTGCAAATCCTGACCGTCGACGTCGGCACCGGGACGCAGGATGTCCTGCTCTTCGACTCCGAGCGCGAGCTGGAGAACTGCTTCAAAATGGTGCTCCCGTCACCCACCGTGGTGATCGCCGACCGCGTTCGCCGCGCGACTACGGCGCGACGGCGACTGGTGCTGCAAGGCGTGACGATGGGCGGCGGACCGTCGCATTGGGCGACGATGGACCACGTGCGGGCGGGTCTCGCGGTATTCGCTACGCCTGACGCCGCTCGCACTTTCGATGACGACCTCGACGCGGTGCGAGAAATGGGCATCACCGTGGTCGGAGACGACGAAGCGATCCGTCTAGCCGATGCTGGCGCCGCCCACGTGTTCTTCCGCGACGTGGCCCTCGGCCAACTGCTCCAGACGCTGGCGGGATTCGGCGTCGAGCTGCACCTGGACGGGCTGGCGGTAGCCGTCTTCGATCACGGCGCGGCGCCGCCTGGCATGAGCGACCGTGTCTTCCGTTTCGACTATCTCCGCGCACGAATTGAGCTCGGGCTGGGATTGAGCGGCTTCGCGTTTCAACGTGCCGACGTGCCCGATGCCATGACACGTCTTCAAGCTGTCGCCGCGACCGTGCCGGCCGACCTGCCGCTGCTGCTCATGGATACGGCGCCGGCGGCAATTCTCGGGGCGCTCGAAGATCCAACTGTCCAGCTTGCTCAAGCGCCGATTGTCGCCAACGTGGGCAACTTCCACTGCCTGGCGTTTCATCTGGCGGACGGTCAGGTCAGCGGGTTATTCGAGCACCACACGGGCGAGCTCAGCCCGCAGCGGCTGGGCAGCTACATCTCGCAACTTGGAGATGGCTCGATCAGCAATGAAGTCGTCTTCGCCGACAAAGGCCACGGCGCACTCGTGTTTGACACCGCGGCCCCAGCGCCAGATCTGTTGGCGGTGACGGGTCCGCGGCGTGCGCTGCTCGTCGCGAGCGGTCTGCAGCCCTACCTGGCAGTGCCCCATGGCGACATGATGCTGGCCGGCAACCTGGGCCTACTTCGTGCGTATGCGCACCATGACGAGCGCGTGCGCGAAGCTGTCGAACGTCGGCTTGGACTGGACCACAATGGAGGGCGAAAGATAGCATGATTTTTGGACCCCGCCTGTGGCACTAGCCACCTTCCTTCATCTTCTCCGACCACAAACGCTCCAAGAGCAACATGCCCAGCGCATCTACAGCGCCGAGGTTCAACAGGTTGCTGAGCGGCTGCGTCACATTTTTGACGACTGGGTGGCCATGCGCGAAGTCGAGCCGGACAATAGCCGGTTGGCCAATATGGCGGCTGTTGATCGCTGGGAGCTGATGCGCCTGGCGAAGCGCACTGAAGACCTCGAGCCGCCTCGCTCGCTCGCCGGCATCCAGCGAGGCTTGCATGCGGCGGTGCTGAGCTCGGCGCGGGCCTGTCAGCTCCTCGCGAACGGCTATCGCTTCCACAAGTCGGAAGCCGTGTGCGATGGCCAGGCGCTGCTGGTGAAGTCGGTTGCCGACGTTGGCGATCTGGTAGCCCAGCTGCAGCTGCGTTAGCGCGGCTTCTTGGCCCGCCGCTGGGCGTACGTCGTACTGACCCACCACAGGACGACCCACGCCAGAAGCATGAAGAAGACCGGCCAGATGAGATCTTCCCAGCGGTCGGCCAGGCTGCCGGCTGACAGTAGCAATCGGCCGAATAGCACCACGACATAGACGATGGCGCCGGTCTTCAGGGCGAACATGATCCGCCGCCGTGCCGCGTACACGGCCAGCGCGGCCATGCAAGCGATAAGCAGGGTTGTCAGCAGCTTCATGCCTGACCAGATCAGCCGCGGGCGAGAATACCGGTCGCGCCGACCCCGGCGATCGGCAACACGCGCGAGTTGGCGAAGTAATCGAACGTGTAGGCGGTCATGTCACCGGCCTGGGCACCGGGCACGGGCAGAAATCGCGCGGTCAGTGGCTTGTTATTGAGCGCCACGGACAGCGCCGCGAGATCGAGATAGGCGCTGGCCAACTCCGCTTCCGAGACGTCGCCGGGCAGCGGGATCGTATCGAGTCCGGTACCGCATACCGCCGAGTACAGCAGCAGCTCGTGCAAGGTCGGCGGGTGCTCGCTGGCGCGACGAGCGAGAACCGAATCCTCGAGAACAGGCAGCATCAGGCCAGAGAAACCGCAGCGCAGCAGTTTGGTCCGCCGAATCGCCCGGGTGATCATGGCGCTGACGAAGAGCGTGCCAGGCGCGCCGAAGCGGTCGACGCCGGCCCGTTCGATGGCACCCCCGATCGACACGTCGTCAGACGGAAACGGCGCCGGCGAGAGATCGATGCCGACAAACGGGTAGCCGTACTGTTCGGCCAACTCGGCGGCGACTCGCTCTACTGGTGCTGCGGCTTCTTCCAGGGCCGTGACCAGCCCGTTTTCGAGCTCGGTCAGATCGCCAGGTGCGCCGAGGGCCTGCACGACGACGTCGGCGGCTTGAACGGCGACGGAGAAGCGGGGCTCGCCGCCGCCGTGATAGGCCGCCGGCAAGAACGGAATGTTGGGCGGGCAATTGGCGGTTGCGGCGAAGCGTAGATTGCCGAAGCCGCGCGGCGTCGTGTGGGCCAGCCGTATGACCGCCCGAGCGCAGGCGCGAGCCATTGCCACGGAGGGCTGCCGACCCTCGACCAGCTCGGCGGATAGGAAGCCGATCTCTCCGGCGGCCAGCACAGCCGCGCAGTCAACCTCGACGACCTCAGAGCTGCTCGCGGGCACTCGCCCAAACGATACGTAGCCGATACCGGCATTGCGCGCGGCCTGCTCCGTTTCGGCAGTCCACGCGCCGAGACGCTTCTCGCCCAGTCGGCTGAGCGTCAGACCCAGATCGGGACCAGCCAGGCGAGTGGTCTGCACTTCGACGCCTGCAGCGCCAAAGGCGTCAGTCGCCGCGGCGAGGAATCGCGCGGCCTGCTCAAATGGCGCGGCTACGACGTTCGGCGAAGGAAAATTCAGCCCGAGCGTGACCGCCCTGATCTTCACTGCGAGATGGTAGCGCCCGATACCGTCAACACTTATCATTCCGGCCCGCAGGCCCACTGCAGCTTTACCTCTGTGCACCTCGCTCGCCGACCCGTTCGTATCCTCGCTGCCCTGTCTCTGGGCGTGCTGATCGGCTGTACACCAGCAGCGTCTGGCGGCGGCGCCAGCAGCGGTGGAAACCGCATTGTCACGCCCGCGGCGGCGACGAAGCCGGCCGGGCCGCAGCCGACGCCTGCCGCCCCGGACACACAGCCCGCACCAGCAGCTACGCCCGCGCCCGCCGTGGGCAGTCCACTGCGAGGCACCGGGCTGTCGTCGGCCCAGTTGTACGCGGCATACCGAGCCATCCTGGACACGTACGTCGACCCGGTAGACGACACGCAGTTGATCAAGGCCGCCACTGCCTCACTGCGACAGGGCTTGCAGGACCAGCCCGCGTTGCCGATGGTGACGCTACCGCTGACCCTCGTCTCGGCCCAGAGCGGCAACCCCGACAAGGATTGGCAGGCCTTCGGCGACGCGTATGACTCTGTGGTCAGCAAGCTGAATGGCTGGGCTGCCACCGCCCATCCGGATTGGATGGTCATGCGCAGCATGGCCGACAGCCTGCATGACGGCCATACGTCGTTCCTGACACCCGACGAAGCGCGGCGACGCAACGAGACCAGTTTCGCCGGCATCGGCGTGTTGCTGTCGCGACCCCAGGACAATCAGCCGCCGCTCATCGCCGAAATCTTTCCGAGCAGCCCGGCGTCCACAAGCGGCCTGAAACGAGGCGATCGCATCGTCGGCGTTGATGGCCAGGATGTCACCGGGAAGTCGGTTGGCGAGATTGCCCAGCTCATCCGCGGGCCCGCCGGCACGCCGGTAACCGTCCAGGTACGACGCCTCAGCTCGCCCCAACCGGTAGAAGTCAACGTCCGCCGCGCCCTGGTCCAGGTGGAGCAAGTCATCGGCCGCCAGGTCCCGAATGTGCCGGTCGGCTATCTCAAGATCCGCAGCTTCGGCGATTCGACGATGTCCGATCAGGTGCTCGGTATTCTCGATCAGGGCCGCCAACGCGGCATCAAAGGGTGGGTGGTCGATCTGCGCGGCAATCCAGGTGGCTCATTGAACGCGGTGATGGCTTCAGCCGCTGGTTTCTTTGATGCGAGCCACTCCGTCATCGGCTATCAGGTCGATCGAGCCCGCCGTCAGACACCACTCGATATTCAGCCGCTCAGTCTGCTCAACGGTGCGGCACTGGTCGTACTGGTCGATCATGACAGCGCGTCAGGTGCCGAAATCTTCGCGGCCGCGTTGCAGGAAGCGAAAGTCGCCACACTCGTCGGCTCCAAGTCGGCTGGCAACGTTGGTGTAGCGACACAGATCAGCATGCCCGACGGCTCTGTCCTGCAGGTTACGGAGCAACGATTCGTCTCGCCCAACGGCGCACAGTTG
>DASYKL010000477.1:0-4825 GCA_035995405.1 Chloroflexota bacterium | reverse complement strand
AACGAGATCGCCCATAACCATTGCGCCGTCGTCGAACTGCTTGAAGGCCGCATGCGAGCCGAGGGCAAAACCGGGTTGCACCGGCACCCCTTCGACCGTCACTTTCAAGTCAGTCCGCGGCATGCCGATGCGGAACTCATCGCCAGCCATCGTCGTGCCCGGTCCGCCACTGCCGGCGTCCGCCCAGCTCACCCGAACGATCGGCGCGTCTACGTCGAAATTCGGCACCGCCTGAGTGATGTTGAGTGTGAAGTTCCAGGCCGCCATGCCGATGAACGTGGTGACGCCGGCAACCACAAATCGCTGCCTAACGCGGGACCAGTGCCACGCGAACCAGAGCACGACGGAGGCCAGCGCGCCGGCGAGGGCGCTAAAGATGAGAATGTCTTGGACGGCGAACAAAGGATCTCCCCCGGGCAGGCCCGGTATCAGGTACTCCGACGCGGCTGCCAGGCGCCAGGTCGTGTTTCGTGAATGTAGCAGGGTAGGTTTGGGGTAGATAGACGGGGATAGGTTGGCGGGCCCCACCAGCGCTCGCGCGGGCGCGCATCGGCCCATTGCTGAGGAGCCTTGCGAAAACCGACCGTGCCGGTGCTGCCTGGTGATTCTGACGTGCGACTTAGGACCGAGATTGGCGCGGACAAAGGTCGGGGCGAACCTCCATCGGCCGACCGACGAGGCATCGAGTGCGCTTCAGCAGACTGGACAGGATAGAGGAGGTTTCATGCGTCATCTTGTGACCGCGGCAAGTGCGGCGATCCTGTTCTCGAGTGCGTGCGGGCCATCGCCGGCGGCAGCGCCAACTCAGGCGACGGCTCCCACGCCGAATGCCACCATCACCAGTCAGTCGCCGTCGCCAAACGCGTCCCCGGCGGCGAAACCGTCGCCTGCCGCGAGCGCCGCCGCGAGCCCATCAGCGGCCGCCAGTCCAGCAGCGGTGGCCAGTCCGGTGGCTCAGCAAGCCGTCCTGCCGGCGCCGAGCTCACCACAGGTCAGTGGCGGCAAGAAGATCGCTTTGCTACTGCCGGAGTCCCAAACCACCCGCTACGAGTCGCAGGACCGGCCCAACTTTCAGGCCGAGCTCCAGAAGATCTGCGCCGATTGTCAACTGCTGTATAGCAATGCAAACCAGGACGCCTCGGCCCAGCAGGCGCAGGCCGAGGCAGCGCTGACAAACGGAGCAAACGTACTGGTGCTCGATGCAGTTGACGGCGCGGCAGCGGCAGTCATCGCCGACCGCGCGCACCAGCTCAACGTACCGGTGATTGCATACGACCGCCTGATCACCGGCACGAGCAACGTGCAGTACTACATCTCTTTCAACAACGTGCAAGTCGGCGTCTTGCAGGCAACGGCGCTGCTGCAAGCGCTGGCGGGCGTCGCGAGTCCACAACTTGTGATGATCAACGGGTCGCCGACGGACAACAATGCCGCGCAGTTCAAGCAGGGAGCGCACAGCGTGCTGGATGGCAAGGTCACCATCGCCCGCGAATACGACACGCCGGATTGGAGCCCAGCGCAGGCGCAGGCCGAGATGGAGCAGGCGCTGACCGCGGTCAACAACCGCGTCGACGGCGTCTATGCGGCGAACGATGGCACGGCCGGAGGCGCCATCGCTGCCATGTTGTCGGCGGGCGTCAGCCCCTGGCCACCGGTGACCGGCCAGGACGCCGAGCTTACGGCAATCCAACGCATTCTTGTCGGCCAGCAATACATGACCGTGTACAAAGCAATCGCGCCCGAAGCGCAAAATGCCGCGATCCTTGCGTTCGATCTAGCCACCAGTACTGCCGTCCCTGCGAGTGCGACACAGGGCGCCACCACGAACAACGGCAGCACCAGCGTGCCATCGATCTTGCTCACGCCAGTATCGGTGACCAGGAGCAACATCCAGAGCACAGTCGTTGCCGACGGCTTCTGGACCGCGACTCAGATTTGTACGATCGACTATGCAGCGGCGTGCGCGCAGGCGGGCGTGCGCTAGCACCAGGCTGTCGTGATGACTTCCTCCGACGGCATGTCAGACGCGTCGGCCACGCTGCTCGAGGTGCGCGGCATTAGCAAGCACTTCGGCGCGGTGCAGGCACTGTCTGACGTGACGTTCGAAGTGAACGCCGCCGAAGTCGTTGGGCTGGTGGGTGACAATGGCGCAGGCAAGTCGACGCTCATCAAGGTCATTTCAGGCATCGTCACGCCCAACAGCGGTGAATACCTGGTCGACGGTCACTCCATCAAAGTGAAGGCACCCAACGACGTCACACGTCTTGGCGTAGCCACCGTCTACCAGGATCTCGCGCTGTGCGAGAACCTCGATGTCGTCGCGAACCTCTACCTCGGCAGGGAGCTAGCTGGCGGCGGAATCGCACCGTTGGCAGCGTTACAGGAAGTTCGTATGGAGCGGACCGCGCTGGACCTCCTCGCGCGCCTGCGGGTCACCATCCCGAACGTCCGCACGCCAATAGCGGCCCTGTCTGGTGGTCAGCGTCAATCAGTGGCGGTGGCCCGCTCAGTGATGTGGAACGCCCGAGTGGTGTTGCTCGACGAGCCCACCGCCGCGTTAGGTGTCGTCCAGACGCGCCAGGTACTGGATCTGGTGAAGACACTGCGCGACGAAGGACTAGGAGTGGTCATTATCAGTCACAACCTGGCGGACGTGTTCGAAGTGTGCGATCGCATCGTCGTCCTCCGCCTCGGGCGGCGTGTGGCGACCTTCGAGGGACCGGACCTTAACCGCGAGCGCGTGGTCGCGGCGATCACTGGCGCCGAATTCGGCAACGCATGACCTGGGCGACCCTGCGCCGGCGCGTTGCCGAAGGCGAACTCGGGCTGGTGCCGGTAATCGTCGCCCTGGTCGTCATCGCGGGGATCTTTTCGCTGCTCAACTCCAACTTTCTGTCCCCGCGCAACTTGACCAACCTGGTCCTGCAGATCGCAGCCATGGGCACAATCTCCATTGGCATTGTGCTGGTATTGCTGCTAGGCGAAATCGACCTGGCGGTCGGATCCGTGAGCGGTCTGTGTGCAGCCGTGATGGCTGTGCTCAACGTCAGGTTGGGCCAGTCGGCGGCAGTCGCGGTGGTCGCCGGAATTGGGGTCGGCGCGGCCGTCGGGCTGCTCCATGGTTTGTGGATCACACGCTTCCGCGTGCCCTCGTTCGTCGTCACATTGGCGGGCCTGCTGGCGTGGCAGGGCGCGTTGCTGTACGTGCTGGGCACGACCGGCAGTATCAACTTGAACGACCGCGGCATCATCGCCCTCGCGAACACGTTTTTCCCGAGCTGGGTGGGCTGGCTGATCGCTGTCGGCAGTACCGTGGCGTACGGGCTCACCATCGCGGCCGAGCATCGGACACGGCGCGCGGCAGGCCTGGTGGTGGGTGCGCCACTCGCGCTGGCAGCACGGGCGACAATCTTTGGGCTGCTGCTCCTGGCCGTCGTGACCATTCTGAATGCCGACCGCGGGGTGCCACTCGGGCTGCTCATTCTCGTCGGCCTGGTGGTGGTATTCGACTACGTCAGCGGCCGCACGCGGTTTGGACGCCACATTTTCGCCGTGGGCGGGAATGCGGAAGCCGCCCGACGGGCAGGCATCAACATCGGCCGGATCCGGCTGGCGGTATTCTGCGTGGCATCCGCGTTGGCGGCGTGCGGTGGGATATTAGGAGCCTCCCGGTTGTTGGCTGTTAGCCAGGCATCGGGTGGCAGCGACCTGCTTCTCAACTCGATTGCGGCAGCCGTCATTGGTGGCACCAGCCTGTTCGGCGGTCGTGGGACGGTGTGGGCGGCGCCACTAGGAGCACTGGTCATTGGATCGGTCAGCAACGGCATGGATCTGCTGGCGCTGCCGTCGGCCGTCAAGTTCATGATCACCGGCGCGGTCCTACTGCTGGCGGTCACGGTGGATGCGCTGTCTCGTCGCGGGCGTGAGTCCTCGGGGCGTGCTTGAGTCACTCTTTCGAGCGACTGAGGCCTCGTGCTACTTTCTTGGCGACGAGAGCTCTGGTGCCCCCTGGACGTCACCCACACTGCCGAAGAACTTACGCATGGCGCACATGTTGCGTGGCGCAACAGCAGCCGGTGCATCGGCCGTCTGCACTGGGAAGCACTCCAGGTGCGGGATCGACGCTCACTGCAGAGCGCGCAGGAAATCTTCGACGCACTGGTCGAGCACCTACGGCTTTCCACGAATACGGGCAAGATCAAACTGCTGATCACGGTTTTTGAGCCACGTACGCCAGGCCGACCTGGCATCCGGATCTGGAATTCGCAGCTCATCCGCCATGCGGGTTACCGACAGACAGGCGGCTCCATCGTCGGCGATCCCTCAATGTTGCTCTGACGGACGCGGTTCTGGAGGTAGCCATCGGCCACCCGCAATTCGCCTGGTTTGCTGACCTCGGACTGCGCTGGCATGCGCTACCCGCCATATCCGACATGCGGCTTGAGATCGGCGGCGTCTCCTACACGGCAGCGCCTTTCAGTGGTTGGTACATGGTCACCGAAATCGGTTCCCGCGACCTCGGCGATGTCGATCGGTACAACGTGCTTTCGCGAGTCGCGTCGCACATGGGTCTGGACACGTCGACGGAAAGGTCGCTGTGGAGAGATCGTGCTCTGGTGGAACTGAATGCATGAGGAAAAGGAGCATGCAGCCGGGCGTGTGGTGCCCGCCCGTTGGAGTTGGATCGTACCGCCGATGTCAGCTTCAGCCACCGTCGTTTGGCCCCGATCATACCAGGATGTGCGCCAGACTCCGATCTACTTCTACCAGCGCGCGGCGTGGCGGTCAGCACAACAAGAACAGCCGGAGCAGTGACCAGCTGGAG
>DASYKL010000476.1:0-2511 GCA_035995405.1 Chloroflexota bacterium | reverse complement strand
CGCGATCAGTGCCACGGCAAACACTGGCACGAGGGCCAGCACAACTGCCGCAACCGCGTAGCCCATCGTTGCACCGAGGATCAGCCAGCCCTTGTGGCGGAAGCCGCGCAACCGAAAGACGACGGCCGAACCCAGAATTGCACCCGCCGCCGGTGTTGCCGACAGCAGTCCGTAGCCCGTCGCGCCCACCCCCAGGACATCACGGGCCAGTGTCGGCAGGACCACACGGTAGGCCGAGAAAAACGTGGCCGAGAAATCGAGCGTCATCAACTGCCAGATCAGGCGACGCTCGCGAACGTACCGCAAGCCTTCCAGGATGCTGGCCCAGATCGACTCCTCGCGCTCGACGCCCGACACACGTGGCACATGGATAAATGCCAGCGCCACGATCAGGGCGGCATAGGTGATGGCATCGAACGCGTAGACGTAGCCTGGCCCGACGGTGCCGATCAGCAGCCCTGCTAACGGAGGCCCAAGCAGCACCGCCAGCTCACGCGTCGGATTGGTCAGCGCTATCGCGTCGACGATGCGCTCGCGCGAGACCATGGCCGGGATCATCGCCTGACGCGCCGGACCTTCGAACGTCTGGGCCGCGCTGACCGCGATCACCGCCAGATAGATGTGCCACGGCGCAGCCGTCCCTGTAAACGTCGCGACCGTCAGCCCCAAGGACGCCACCAGCGACGTCGATTGGGTGACCTGTAGCAACGTCCGTCGGTCGACACGGTCGGCGATTGCGCCGCCCAACGGGGCCAGGAGCAGCAGCGCCACCGCTTCGGCCAGCCCGACGAGGCCAACCTGGGCAGTTGAATTGGTCAACAGGAGCACCTGCCACAAATTGGCCGCGACCGTGCCGCGCGTACCGATGTTGGAAAACACGGTACCTAGCCAGTACAGCCGAAAATTCGGCTCCTGCAGTACCGCGGGAACAGGCGACCTCAGACCGAAATGCTACCGGTAGAATCGCACCCTGTTGCTGACCCCGGCGCCGCTTGCCGATCGCACGACGCCGAGCGGCTGGCGCCGACCATACGCCGTGGTCCTGGCCTGCCATGCGGGCGTCTTTCTGGCCTTCTCGGCGGCATTTCCTTTCATGTCGCTCTACGTCCAGCAACTTGGGGTAGCTGACCGCCAGGCCGCCGCGGGTTGGGCTGGCCTGATCAACGGCCTGTCGACGGCGATGGTCGCCGTCATGAATCCGCTGTGGGGCAGCGCTGCCGATCGCTGGGGCGCGAAAGCCGGCCTGGTGCGATCGCTGGTCTTGTGTGTCGTTGGTCTGTTCATCTGCTCGATCGCCACCTCACCGGAGCACTTGCTGTTCGGTCGTCTCGTGCAGGGCTTCGGTGGTGGAGCCAACGCCGCGGCGATCATCGTCGTCAGCGGTCTCGTGCCGACGACGGCGCTCGCGACCAGCATGGGCCTGATGCAGACCGCCCAGTCGTTATCGGGAGCGCTCGGGCCAGCCGTCGGCGGGGTGGTCGGCGATCTGCTGGGCTTCAAGTACGCCTTCATCGGCTCCGCTGTCCTGCTGGCGGTCGTCACCGTGGCAGTGATGATCTTCGTCCATGACCCGAAGCTCGAGCCACGTCATGCCGCGTCAAAAGAAAGCTTTTTCGGCGGCCTGGCGTACGTCTACACCGAACCGCGTGTGCGCTCGCTGCTGGTCATATTCTTCGGCTTCCATGCCGCCTATCAGTCCGTCTGGACCTTTCTGCCGTTGCGCGTGCAGGACATGGTGACCGATACGCTGGTCGGCCGCTGGTCAGGCGCGGCCGCGCTCGGCGACGCGCTCGGGATCGCCGCGGGCGCCTCGCTGACCGCCTGGCTGGCCAGCCGGCTGTCCTTGAAGCCGGGCGTCATCACCGCCGCCGCGTGCGCCACCGCCGCCGCGTCGACAGTCCTCCAGCTCGTCGTCGAGCGACCTGAGCTGCTGATCGGGCTGCGCATTATCGTCGGGCTGAGTTATGGCGCCGCCGTCGTCTTGATGCGTACGGCGCTCGGCCAGGCCGCCGAGCCGTCGAGGCGCGGCGTGACGTTTGGCGTGGCCCAGAGCGCCTTCGCCGGCGGCTTTGCCATCGGCGCTCTGGGCGGCTCCGCTGTCATCGGCGCGTTCGGTCTGATCGCCGCCTTCCTGGTGTCTGCCGTTGCGTTCTGCCTCGTTGCGGTCTGGTCCGTCTTTGCCTTTGCCGCGCCTCGAGCTGAGGGCGCTAGGGCGCTTTGAAGAAGACCGTCTCCCAGCGCTTGGTCCTGTCGCCGAGCAGCTTGAATGTCTCTGGATCGTCGTCGCGCGGCAGGATTTTCACGCCCGTCAGATCGGCTTCTGGCTCGACGGCTTTCAGGCCTTTGCGCACCGCCGCGTAGCCTTGCTGGGCGAGCAGCGTCTGGCCTTCTTCCGACAGGCTCCACTCGATCCACAGCTTGGCCGCGTTCGGGTGCGGCGCGTTCTTGAGCAGACCCTGATTGATCGGCGTGACGCCGACGCCGTCATCCGGCTTGATCTGCTTGATGGGC
>DASYKL010000475.1:0-6549 GCA_035995405.1 Chloroflexota bacterium | reverse complement strand
TTGCCGGCCTATGAATGGTCGTTCGATGACGTCAACCCGCCGGTCCATGCCTGGGCTGCCTGGCGTGTCTACGAGATCGAAAAACGCGCCACTGGACATGGCGACCGGGCCTTTCTCGAACGCGTCTATCACAAGCTCTTGCTCAACTTCACCTGGTGGGTCAACCGTAAGGATCCGGGCGGCCTGAACGTTTTTCAGGGTGGTTTCCTTGGCCTGGACAATATCGGCGTCTTCGACCGCAACGCCGAGTTACCAGGTGGCGGGCATCTGCAGCAGTCGGACGGCACAGCCTGGATGGGCATGTACTCGCTGAACATGCTCGTGATTGCGCTCGAGCTGGCGCGCGAAAACAATGCCTACGAGGAGATCGCGAACAAGTTTTTCCAGCATTTCCTGTACGTCGCCAGTGCCATGAACAACATCGGCGGCAAGGGCTTCTCACTGTGGGAGGACGAGGACCAGTTCTTTTATGACGTCCTGCGGTTGCCGAGCGGTGAGACGCGGAGTTTGCGCGTGCGCTCGTTGGTCGGTTTGATTCCCTTGCTCGCCGTCGAGACCATCGAACCGGAGTTACTCGAGCACGTACCGAGGTTCAAAGCGCGACTCGAGTGGCTGCTGCTCAACCGCCCGGAGCTGGCTAGCCTCGTGTCGCGCTGGTCGGAGCCCGGCGCCGGAGAACGACGTCTGCTGTCTCTGGTCCGTGGCAGCCGTATGAAGAGCATCCTCAAGCGGATGCTCGATCCAGCTGAGTTCCTGTCAGACTTCGGCATCCGTTCGGTGAGCAAGTTCCACGCTGCGCATCCATACGTGCTCGAGCTGGGCGGTGAACGATATGGCATCCGCTATGAGCCAGCGGAATCGACCACTGGTACATTTGGCGGTAACTCCAACTGGCGAGGACCGATCTGGTTCCCGATCAACTTCCTGCTTATCGAGGCGCTACAGCAATTTCATCGCTATTACGGCCCAGGGTATCTGATCGAGTTTCCGACGGGGTCGGGCTCGCGTATCTCCCTGCAAGCGACCGCAACCGTCTTGTCGGAGCGTCTGAGCAGCATTTTCCTGAGCCGTCCAGACGGTTCGCGACCAGTGCTGGGCGACAATCAGCTCCTGCAGACCGATCCGCACTGGCGCGACCACGTGCTCTTCTATGAGTATTTCCACGGCGACACCGGCGCTGGTCTTGGCGCCAGCCATCAAACGGGCTGGACTGCGCTCGTCGCCAACTTGCTGCAGCAGTCAACCGGGTGAACGACTGAGAGCAGCTTCCACCTGGGCACGCGTCGGCAACGCCGGGATCGCCCCGTACTGGGTGGTGGTGATCGCGCCAACCGCATTGGCGAAGCGGAGCGCAGACTCGAGCCGCGCTGCATCGGCCAGGATAGTGCGATCTGGCGCCGCCGACAAACAGGCCAGGAGTCCAGCGACGAACGCGTCACCAGCGCCCAGCGTATCTACCACCTCGACAGGGATAGCACTGATATGCCCTGCCGAAGTAGCCGTCTGGTAATAACACCCGCCGCCACCCAGAGTGACGATTGCCAGACCCGGCCCATGTTCGCGCAGAACACCGCAGGCAGTCGCGGCATCAACGGTTCCCGTCAGAAACGCCAGCTCGTCGCCGCTCACTTTCACGACATCCGCCAGGCGCAAGCTGTCAATCATGGTCGCGCGTGCGCGGTCCGCGGAGTCCCATACTTCCAGACGGACGTTCGGATCGAACGAGACCAGGCAACCGTGCTCGCGCGCCCAACGCGCCGCCGACGCAGTCGCCGCATGACTGGGCTCGGCCGCGAGTGTCACCGAACCGAAGTGGAAGATACGGGCGGCGGCGATCAGGTCGTGGTCGACTTCTGCTGGCTCCAGGAGCGTGTGCGCAGTGCCCTCATGGTAGAAGACGAAGCTGCGGCCACCCTGTCCATCTGAGCCGACGAATGCCAACGCTGTATGTGCCGTCGGCGTCTCCAGCAAGCCGTCCACCTGAACACCTTCTGCCGCGAGTGTTTCCCGTAACGCCACCCCAAAGGCGTCACCACCCACCTTGCCGATGAACGCGACCGGCACGCCCAATCGCGCCAGCGCCGCCGCCACGTTAGCCGGTGCACCACCAGCCGCCCGTTGAAAGGCCGTCGCCTGCGCGAGAGGCACCGCGCTGTCAAGCGCAACGAAATCGGTCAGCACTTCGCCAAGGCAGACGACTGCCGGCGCACTGCCGGCCCGCTGGTTCACGCCGTTTTGCGCTGATGCGTACTCGGCAACGCACCGGAGGACTCGCGCACGACAAGTTTGCCGTCGAGCACGACGCGCTCCGCAGTCAGTGAGCCCGGCCGCTTCAGACGCTGCACCAGCAGTTCAGCAGCGCGTCTGCCAAGCTCGTAGGTCGGCTGAGCAACGGTCGTCAGGTGCGGTCGAAACGCGTCGGACCACGGAAAGGGGAAGTCATCGAAGCCGACCAGAGCCACGCCCTCCGGTACCGACAGGCCGCGATTCACGATCGCTTGCAGCGCACCAATACTCATCAAGTTGTTCCCTGAGAAAATCGCGGACGGCGGGTCATCGAGGTCGAGCACCGCATTCGCGGCCAGGAGTCCACCTTCGCTTGTCGAGGCGCCCGAAGCAACCAGCCGCTCATCGAGCGCGATCCCGGCTTCCCGCAAGGCCCGTTGGTAGCCGGCAACCCGCTCCGTCGTGGTCGAGATCGCCGCGCGACCGCTCAGCATGGCGATACGTCGATGGCCGCGGGTAATCAGGTGCAGCACGGCGCGATAAGCTGCACCTTCGTTATTCAGGAGAACAGCCGGGACACCCAGCTCAGGCAAGTCGCGATCGACCAGGACGATCGGGAACCCGGCGCGCACGAGACGCGCCAGGTGCTCGTCGGCGACGCCGGCCGACGCCAGCAAGACGCCATCGACGGCTCTGGTCTCCAGCGCAGTCAGACATGCCGACTCGCGCTCGAAGCTTTCGTCGCTGTTGCACAGCACCAGCGTGTAGCCCTGTTCCTGGGCGACATCCTCGACGCCACGTGCCACCGATGCGAAAAATGGGTTGCGGATATCCGACACGATGAGACCGATCGTGTGAGAGCGTTTGAGGGTCAGCATGCGCGCAGCCGCGTTGGGCGTATAGTCCAGCTCGCGCATGGCTTCCAACACGCGCCCACGCAGCTCGTCCGAGACGAACCGCGTGTTGTTCACGACGTGTGAGACGGTGCTGGTGGATACGCCTGCGCGTCGTGCCACATCATGGACCGTGGCCATTACTTGACGGCACCCAGCGACAAACCGCGCACGAGTTGACGTTGCGCACTCCAGCCGACGAGTACGACCGGCAGCATGGCCATCGTGCCGGCGGCGGCCAACTTGGCCCAAAACAGACCTTCCGAAGTCACAAAGCCAATCATAAACATCGGTACCGTCGCAGCGCGGGTCGCAGTCAGACTGACGGCGAAGAAGAACTCGTTCCATGCAAAAATCATCCCGATGAACATGGTCGCCGTGAGGCCCGGGGCGACCATGGGCAGAATGATCCGCGTCATCTGCGTCAGCACATCGGCGCCGTCGACCTGCGCCGCTTGGATCACATCTGGTGGTACCTCCTCGAAAAACGACCGCAGCATCCAGATGGCGATCGGGAGATTCATCGCCGTGTACATGATCACCAGGGCAAGCAGGTTGTCCAACAACTGCAAGTCACGCATGATGATGTAGATGGGCACGATGATCCCGACTGGCGGCAAGAATTTGGTCGAGATGAAAAAGAACAGCGTGTCGCGCCAGCCTTCGATCATGCGGAACGCCAGCGCATAGGCACACGGCACGGCCAGCAGCAAGACCAGAATCCCTGAACCAACGACCGCCGCCACAGATCGCAAAAAGAATGGCCCGAAGCCGCGATCGAGAATCGTCTGGTACTGCTCGAACGTGGGACTGAACGTGAACGGCGGCATCTCTGTGGGGGCCAGGTTCAGCCCCGGCAAGGGAATGAATGTCGGTGGCAGGAGGACCGCCGCGGCCTCGGTCTTGAGGCTGGTGGCGACCAGGTACAACACCGGAAAGAACAGGATCAGCGCGATAACCCAGGCTACGATTGCGATGCCGATGGGCGCCCGCTCGACGCCCAGCCCGGCGGTTTGGCGCATTGCCATGGTCAGTCCCCCTCCGTCAGGCTCGTCAGCACGCGCAGCAGGTATTGCACGGCCAGAATCGTCAGGATCACCACGATCACGCCCAGAGCCGATGCCTCACCAACGTCTTTTTTGGCGAACGCCACCTGGTAGATCAGGAACGGCAGGTTGGTGCTGGAGGTGCCGGGGCCGCCCTGGGTGGTCATGTAGATACTGTCGAACTCCTGGACGATATAGACAGACCCGAGCAGCGCCCCGAGCTGGATGAAGCGATTGAGGTGCGGCAGCACGATATAACGGAATTCCTGGATGCCGCTCACACCATCCACGCGTGCGGCTTCACGGATTTCTTCGCTGAGTGATTGCATGCCCGCGAGCAGAATCAGCATCATGAACGGCGCCCACCGCCAGACAACGATGCCCATGATCGCCGTCAGTGGGAACTGGGCCAGCCAATCCACCGCCGGCAGGTGGACGAGCTGCATCAGGTAGTCGACCACGCCGAACACCGGGTTCAGCAGCATGTTCTTCCAGGTCAACGCGCTGACCACCGGCATGATCAGGAACGGCGTGATGAACATCGTCCGCACGATGCCGCGACCCGGATAACGATGGTTGACCAGCTCGGCAAAAAGCAAACCCAGGACGAGCGCCAGGATGACCGAGCCGCCCGTCAGAATGACAGTATTGACCAGCGCTGACCAGAACACCGGATCGGTCGTGACGACGAACAGATAATTGTCCAGACCGGCGAACTGGACGTTATCCGGTCGCAGCAAATTCCAGCGCAGCAGGCTATACCAGACGGTCAGCAAAAATGGGAGCTGCGTGACGATGATGGCGTAAATGACCGCCGGCGCGACTAGCGACTTGCCGACCGACCAGTTGCGAAGAGCCCCGACAAGCGGCAGCGGCGGCGCGCGCCGACCGGCCAGGGTCAGCGCACGCGATTGAGTTGTCATGATGCTTACTTCTGATAGCCGCCTTGCTTGGCAACCTGATTGGCGTAGTCGTTGGCCTTCTTGATCGCGTCGTCGGTGCTTTGCTGACCGGCAATGGCGCTCGCAAACTCCTGGCTGACGCGCGTCCCGAGGTCCTGAAACTCCGGAATCTGGACGAACTGAACCCCGGTATAGGGCACCGGCTTGGTCGTCGGCTTTGAGGGATCAGCCTTCTGAATCGAATCGAGCGTTATCGCGGCAAACGACTTGGCGTAGTCCTTGTAGCCAGGCACGTCGTACGTCGACTTGCGCGCTCCGGATGGCACTGCGCCCCACCCGGATTTCTGACCCGCCAGGTTGACGTAGTCCTTCGAGGTGGCCCATTTCAAAAATTCATACGCCGCTGGTTTGTTCTTGGAGTTCGCCTCCATAGCAAAAGCCCAGGCCCACAGCCAGCCACTGTCAGGCTTCTCCTTGATCGGCGCATACGCCATCGCCATGTTGCTCGCACTCGGATTCTGCTTTGGATCGAACAGCAAGTCGGCCGCCGACGTTGCGTCGTACCACATGCCGACCTTGCCCTGGACCATCAGCGTCTCACACTCGGTGAAGCCAGCCTGGGTCGAGCCAGGCTCGCCGTTGGTCTTGACCGTGTCAATGTAGAACTTGATGGCACTGGATGACTCGGGCGAATCGAGCTGCGCTTTCCAGCTCTCATCGAACCAGCGTCCACCAAACGTATTGATGACGGTGTCGAGCGGAGCCAACTGCTCGCCCCAGCCTGGCAACCCGCGCAGGCAAATGCCGAACTGGTTGGGTGGATTATGGACGGCTTTGGCCGCCGCGGCCACCTGGTCCCAGGTTGGCCTGTCGGGCATCTGGACATTCGCTTTCTGGAGAATGTCCTTGCGATAAAACAGCGCCGAGCTTTCGCCGTAGAACGGCGCGGCGTACAGCTTGCCGTTGTACTCCAGACCGGTGCGGATGCTCGGAATCACGTCGTTGTAGTCGTAGTTGGCGTCCTGCTGGAGCGTGGTACCGACTTCCTCCAGCCAATTATTCTTAGCCCACAAGGGCACTTCGTACATGCCGATGGTGACGAGATCGAACTGCGCAGCGTTGGTCGCAATGTCCGTGGTGACCTTGTCGCGGACCTGGTTTTCAGGCAGCACGAGGAGGTTGAGGGTGATCCCCGGATGGGATGATTCGAAATCGCCTTTCAGTTGTTCGAGAGTCTTCATCTGCGGATTGCCAACCATCGCCACGCTGACAGTGCCGGTGACGGTGCTGCTGGCGGGCTTGGCGGCCGGCGCGTTGGCGGCCGGTGCCTGGGTGGCGGCCGGCGCTTTGGCGGCTGGTGGTTGGGTCGCGACCGGCGCCTGGGCGGCGGGCGCACAGGCCATGCCGACGAGGCTAACCAGAGCGACGATACGAGCCATGGACGACCACGAGTGAGCGTGCATACCCCTGCTCCCTTTTTGT
>DASYKL010000474.1:0-4462 GCA_035995405.1 Chloroflexota bacterium | reverse complement strand
CGGGATCAGCTTATTTGTAGGTGATCAGATCGGAGCGGCTGAGGGTGACCGCTTTTGGTTGGAGCGGTACGTTTTGGGGGTTGGCGCCGGGGCCGTGGAGGAGCTGCCACAGGGCCACGGTGGTGGACAACTCGTTGGCGGCGGCTATGGCGTCCGTGGCTATGACGACCGTGTAGCCGCGTTGGATGGCGGCGGCGGTGGTGTACATCACGCCGCTGTTGGAGCTCACGCCGCTCAGGACGACTGTTGTCGTGCCGGTTTGGCGGAGCAGGTAATCCAGGTTGGAGTCGAAGAACTTGTCGCCGGGAATGGCGGCGAAGACCTGCTCAGCTAGCAGGGGTGCGACTTCGGGCACGATGTTGTTGTCTGGCGCCAGGTGGACGGAGTAGATGACGTGGGCGTTGGCGGTCCGAGCGGTGCTCAAGGCATTGGCCATCGCTGGCAGCGTGTTGACGCAGAGTGGATTCGAGGCGCACGTTGATTGCAGAAAGTCGATCGCTACAAGTGACGTGGTGGCCGCGTCCAGCGACACGGACGCTGGTTCGGGAACCGTCAGGTCAGCTTGGGTCTGGGCGAGTGCGGCGCTGTGTGTCGCAACGGCGAGGACGAGCGCCGCGAATACTCTCGCGAGAAGAGCCAGGCGGACTCGGCCCATACCCACAGGCTACGGCTGAAGTGGCCAGGGCGCAATCAGCGGTCGACCAGGATCAGCACGCCGGCGACCACGCCGACCAGGGTAAGCAGCAGATTGCTGTTGGGGATGTGGACGTTGAGCAGCGGCAGCAGGTTGGTCAGGATGACCCACACGCCGAGCAGGATCAAGCCTTTCGAGCGGTTCATGCTGTTCAGCGTAAGAGTGGTCCACAGGTGGCGAAGTGCGACTGCCGCTACGGGTGCCTCACGGTTCCAAATCGGACCGTGATGGCCTTGTGATGCGAGGCGACCCTGGGGAGGCATGTGGGCTGCCTCCCTCTCAGGGCGTGCTGCTTGGGACTGAGGGCGAGGCGCTGTTGCAGCGCGTGCTGGCGCGCATTTTGTGGTGGCGCGACGTTGACGCTGCGTTTGATGAGCGGCTGCAGGCGATCGACGATTTGACCGCCATCGTGCGGCAGCAGGTTGAACCCAAGCGGCGCGCGCCGATGCGAGTCAGACGAAGACAGGACGCGGCGTGAGGGACATGATCGCGGTGTGGCCATCCAACAGCGGCTGAAAGGATGCGCCGTCGTCGTCCGTGGCCCACAGGGTGCCATCGGTCAGACCTGCTATGTACCCTGCGGAATTGCTGGGATCGACGGCGATGGCGCGTGGAATCGCGGCGAGCGGGTGGGGTAAGCCGGTGGTGAGGGTGGTCCAGGATTGGCCGCCATCGGTACTGCGACAAAAGGCAGCGTCGCCTCCTTCGGGCCGTCGCCATTCGCCCGGGCCGACGGCGGTGGCAGACGTGAAGAGGACACCGGGGCGGGACTTGCGCGTTACGAGTGGCGCCGGCGTGTAGCGGCGCTGCTGCAGGCCATCGTTGGAAGCTACCCAGGTGGCGCCGCTGTCTGTGCTGCGGAACATGCCATCGTTGCTGGTCAGGACCAACGTGTGCGGGGCGCCGGGGACGAATCGCACGGAGTGCGAGTCGTGTGGCACACCGTTGTTGATTTGCTGCCAGGTGACGCCTCCATCGCGACTGCAGACGACCCAGCCTTCCTCGATGGCACCGATGACGAAGTCGGGGTCGGCGTCACTCACGGTGAGGTCTTTCAGGCGGCTGACATAGGGTGGGATTGGGCCATGCCACTGGCGTGTGGACGGTAATTGCCAGAGTGATTCGCAGGCGGTCCATGTCTCGCCACGGTCGTCGCTGCGGAAAACGCCGGCCGGACTCGTGCCGACGTACAACACGCCGGTCGTCGGGTGTTGTGTCAGTGCCCAGATGTCTTTGTAGAGGATGCCGCTATTGATCTCACGCCAGGTGGCGCCGGCGTCCTCGCTGCAAAAGAGGCCCGCCCGGGTCGTGCCGGCGTACACCCGGCGCGGGTCAGCGCAATCTACGACTACCGGCGCCCGAAAGCCGCCCTTGTGCTCGAGGCCCAACGCCTGAGCCGAGGCCGCTCCAGCGGCGCTTCGTTCGACGAGGAAGAGCCCATCGCTCGTTCCCATGTACCACGCTCGATTGTCGGTAGCCACCCCTCATGGTCCTCCCTCCAGGACGATAGGTCAACGTCTCTTCGCTGACAAGACTGGCTAGGTCCGCAGGCGAGGGTCGAGCGCGTCGCGGACCGCATCGCCGACGAAGTTCAGGCCCAGCACCATGACGAAGAGCGCGGCGCCCGGTCCAAAAACAATCCAGGGAGCCTGCTGGAGGTAGCCTCGGCCGGCGTTGATCATGCTGCCCCACGAGGGCTCCGGTGGTTGGACGCCGAGGCCTAAAAACGACAGCGATGCCTCAGCCAGTATGGCAAAGGCAATACTGAGCGAGGCCTGGACGACGATTGGCGTCGCGGCATTCGGTAGCACGTGACGGTGCAGGATCTGCCAGTCTGGCGCGCCGAGCAGTCGCGCAGCATCGACATACTCGCGCGTGCTGATGGTCAGCACCTGGCCGCGCATCAGGCGCGCGAAACCGGGTGTGTAGACGATGCCCAGGGTGATCAGAACGCCGAGCAGTCCGGCGCCGATGGCTGCGCCCAGTGCGAGTGCCAGGACCAATGCGGGGAATGACAGGAGAGCGTCCATCAAGCGCATGACGACATCGTCGACCAGGCCGCGCCAGTAGCCGGCCGCCAGGCCCAGGAGACTGCCCATCACGAGGCCCAACGTGACCGAAACACAGCCGGCGATCAGCGACACGCGACTGCCCCAGATGACGCGAGCCAGCACGTCGCGGCCGACGTTATCCGTGCCAAGCAAATGGGCGATGCTGGGCCCTGCGAGCAGACCGTTCAGGTCCTGTTTCAGCGGATCGTAAGGCGCAACAAGCGGCGCGAAAATAGCTGACAGGATGATAGTGACAACCACCGCCCCGCCGATCAGCGGGCGGGTTCGAATGCGGATCCTGTTGACGATCAATGCATCATCGGCCGTAGCGGATGCGCGGGTCCAGCCAGCCGTACGCGATATCCACGACAAGGTTGCTGGCGATAAAGCCGAGTGCGATCAGCAGCACCACGCCCTGGACCAGCGGATAATCGCGATTGAAGACTGAGTCCACGACGAGCCGTCCTACGCCTGGCAGAGCGAAAATGTACTCGGTGATGACGGCTCCGCCGAACAGCGCGCCGAACTGGAGCCCAAGAACCGTGACCACCGGGATCAGCGCATTTTTCAGCGCATGCCAGCGGATGACCGCGCTTTCCGACAATCCTTTGGCGCGGGCGGTGCGGACGTAGTCTTCGTTCAGCGTCTCCAGCAGGCTGGAGCGCAACGTGCGGGTGACGACGGCAGAGAGCGCCAGTCCCAGCGTGATGGCTGGCAAGGTCAGCGAGCGTATGCCGTTGATGGGATCCTCCAGCGGGTCGACGAAACTGGAAATCGGTAACCAGCGCAGTCGGACTCCGAAGACGAAGATCAGCAGCAACGCGATCAAGAAGTTGGGCATACAGATGCCGAACAGCGAAAACGTGGTGCCCAGATTATCGAGCGGCGTGTTGCGTTTGGTGGCTGACAGGATGCCTACGGGAATGGCGATCGCCAGCGACAGCACCATGGCGAACGCGGCCAGTTCGACTGTCGGTCGAATACGTTGTCCGACGTCCTCCAGAACCGGTTTGTGCGTGCGAACGGAATGACCGAGATCACCCTGGAGCAGACGCCCGAACCAGGTGACGTACTGGATGTAGAGGGGTTGATCGAGGCCGAGCTCTGCACGCAGCGCGACTCTGGCGGCGGCGTCCTGCGACTCACCGAGCATCGCATCCACCGGATCGCCGGGGACCAGGTGGATCAACATGAACACCACCAGCGTGACCAGGAACAGGACGGGGATCGTGGCGGCGAGCCGCCGCAGGATCAGCCGTCCCACACGCTACTTGAGCCAGACATTCTTGAACCGCATCATCCCGTCGGGCACTGCCGTGTAGCCCTGCAGTTTGGGTGAGAACGCTTTTGGCTCAATTGGATGGATGATCCACAGCGCCGGTGCCTCGTCGCGCAGGATCGTCAACGCCTGGCTATAGAGTTTCTTGCGTTCGGCGTGGTCGGTGACCTGCCGTGTCTGGTCCAGCAATTGATCGATTTCCGGGTTCGAAATGCCGGACCAGTTCAGCGAATTGCCGGGGATGGTGTGGAAGAACTGGTAGACGTTGCCGTCCGGATCCGGTCGGCCGCTCCAGGAGTAGAGCGCTGCCTGGCCAACTTTGCCATTTCCCTCTGCCAGGTACCGCGCGCTGTCCATAACGTTCACGTTCATCGTGATGTTCGCCTCGGCCAATTGAGCCTTCAAGACTTCGGCGAACTGGATCGTCAGGGGCGTGCT
>DASYKL010000473.1:0-5929 GCA_035995405.1 Chloroflexota bacterium | reverse complement strand
GACTCGCCGAAGAGTTGGCTGAGCGCGAACCAATTGTCGAGGCTTTGCGACTCAAGGTTGAAGTTGCCGTAGTGCAGGGCGACCTGTCACGAGCGCAGGAGCTTCTGGGGCGAGCACAGACAGAAGCGCAGGTCCTGCAATCGTCGTATCAGCTGGCTGGAGTGGAGCGCGCATTCGGGCGCTTCTACCTCGCCCATCTGGCGACCGCGCGGGCCGTGCTCTATCTCGAAGGCGCTCGCAAGCGCTTCGAGCAGGGTGGCGGTCCGGACGAGGTCATCGTAACGCTGTACTGGTTGGGGACGGCATATCTCCTGGATGGGCAGACGCGCAAGGCAGAGGATGCACTGCGGCGGGCGTGTGGACTGGCGATGGAAATCGGTGAGCTTGGCATTCTGGCTGGACCAGCGGCTGAGGATTTGCGGCTCCTCCAGCATGGCATGCAGCTGAACGAAGACGTAGTGAGCCTCTCGACCATCGAACGGGCAGCGTTGACGCGCCAGCCCTGGAGCGGTTTGATCCAGGCGCCGCTGCACGTGCAAGGGCCCGGCTCAAAGATGGTCGTGAGCGGTGAGCTGCCAAAGGTCGAAGTGCGCCTACTGGGGTCGTTTGCGATACACCTGGACGGGCAGTGGCTGGATCCAGGTGCGCGCGGGGCAGGCCGCGCGCACGAGTTGTTCGCTTTGCTGGCGCTACATCCCGATGGGTTACCCGGTAGTGATATTGCGGAGATGTTGTGGCCCGATATGCCGGTGGAACGGGCTCAGCACAACCTGCAGATGACGGCGTATTTGCTGCGTCGCCTGCTGGCGACCAAAGGCGCGGTTCGCTACAGCCGTTCGCGTTACCAACTGGCCGCCAGCCTGATCGTGTGGGCCGACCTGCGTGTCTTCGACGAGCTGCTGGCTCGAGCCAAGCTTGCTTCAGATGAGGACGCGGTGCGGCTGCTCGAAGAGGCTGTCGAGATTGCTCGTGGCCCAGTGCTCGCCGGCATGGCCTGGGAGTGGGTCGAAGCATTCCGCGAGCGGCATCGACTGCAGTTGACGGCCGCGCTGATTCGGCTCGCTGACCTCCTGGCGGCGACCGATCTCTCTGCCTCTGAGCGGCTCGTCGAGCGCATTCTGACGCTGGAGCCGGACAACGAGGATGCGTTCGAGCGGCTCCTGGGGCGGGCCCGCGATCGCGGCGACGCACTGGCCACCCTGCGCATCCAGCGACGCTACAAGACCGTCATGGAAGGCCTCGGATTGCGGGCCAATCCGCGATTTCTGGCCATCAAGGCTGCTCAGCCGGCCGACGGGCGTCGCTCGCTGATCACGTGAATTGAGTCCAGATTGAGGTTCTAGAAGGCGCGCCAGAGACCCTGGGAGTGCGCCCTTTCGAGGGTGACATCTCGCCTGGAGGACAGACACATGCGTGTCCGTCGCTTACAACTCGGCTGGCGGCTTTTCGCCTTCGCAACATTTGTCTTTATGCTGCTCTCCGCCGTCGGTGCGGGTGAGCCATGGGCGATGTGAGCCTGAGCAACCCAAAAACCATGCCGCGGAGCGATCGCGTGGCGAAGCTCCGCCAGCGCATTGACGCGGCGATCGTGCGGGCCCTGGCCGATCCTCTCTTCGCTGAAGATCTGTTGCGAGATCCAGCGTCGGTTGTGGCGCCGGACTGGGGCCCGGAACAGCGCGATTGGCTGTGTGCAATCCGAGCTGACTCGGTGAAGGACTTTGCCCAACAGTCGCTGGCGCTGTTCTGGCCATGGCGGTCAGCTCCCAACGCTGGTCGCCACGGCGGTGGCAAGGCGGCACTGTCGATCGGTGCGTCCTGGTGCAGGAGGTATTGCCAAAAGTCGAGAGTTGGGAAATACAGTCGACCTTGAACCTGCCGCACGCGAAATCTGGCCCACTTCCCGCGAACGAGAAGCGGGCGCTGGTCGCGGACGACAATCAGGTCGTCCGCGACATGATCGACTCCGTCCTGCGCCGCTCGGGGTACATCGTCGACACCACTGGTTCGGGCGCGGACGCGTACATGCGCGTGCTCAATCACCCGCCCGACCTGTTGGTGATTGACCTCAACCTACCGGCAATTGGCGGGGAAACGATTATTCGTTCGCTGCGAGCGTTGAAGCGCGACGCCAGAATCATCGCCATCAGCGGCATGGCGCATTGGGCTGAGGCGGCAGCCCGTGGGGCTGGCGCAGACGCATTTCTCGGCAAGCCGTTTGTGGGCGATGACCTCGAGCGGCTGCTGGCCTAGTGTTTGGCCTCCGCCCAGGTCCTCAGTAAACTTCAGTAAACAAGGCTAGCGCGCGGGTCGGTGGTATACCAGCTGGTGAGGGACGAATGATGCGAGGTGATATTCAGCCCGGTGCCGTATTTCCTGACTACGAGCTGGCGGATCAGACTGGCCGTAAGCGGCGACTGTCCGACCTGCAACGGGCGAACCCGCTGATCCTGCATCTGTCGCGTGGCCATTTTTGACCAAAAGAACGTCGGCAGGTGCGCGACTTAGTTCAGTTCTATCCTGAGGTTAAGGTCGGTTACGCGAAGCTCGTGACCATTTCCACCGACAACTTGCTCAAAACAAACGAGTTTCGTGATGGCGAAGGCGCCCAGTGGCCTTTCCTGTCGGACCCGGAGCGAGTGGTCCAGCGCGACCTGGATATCCAGGAATATACCGATCCGACGAATAACCCCATGATCCCGCACACGCTCGTCCTGCAGCCGGGACTCCTGGTCTACAAAATCTACAACGGCTACTGGTTCTGGGGTCGCCCGTCGATCGCCGACCTGTGGACGGATCTGCGCGAAGTGACGCGCAACATTCGCCCCGACTGGGACATCAGCACTCCCGAAATGCGAGCCGCCTGGGAACGCGGCGAGCGCGACCGGTTCTTTCCCTACGGCAAGAAATTCCACGAGGTCTGGTCTGACGACTAGGATCTTGTGCGCTGAAGCCCCAATGAATCGAACATGAAACGAGTTTCATCTCCGGTTCAGCATGTCTTCACGTTCCTGCAACACGCTGGACTCAACAGCAGGAACGGAGATGCACCTCGTGTACCACATGGACAACCCCCTGACGGTTTCATCCAGTCGGCGCAAAGCATTGCGTATGCTCGGCACAGGCGTGCTGCTGGCGGTCCCATTTGCCACACTTGTGCGGCCTGCCTACGCCGAGCGCGGACCAGTTGCCAGAAGTGGACTGCCCGCCGCGGCTGCACCTGCCGCTGTCCCGGCTGCCCCGGCTGCGCCGGCTGCGCCAGTGCCGAGTCAGCCACCGGTCAAGGGTCCGTCGCGTCTGGCGACCACCGCCGATACACCCCTGTGGGCTGACTCTGGCGCAACGCTGCCGCTGGGCGTGGCTCCAGCCGGCGCGATCTTTGAGCCTGCCAGCGCGACCATTGCCCAAGTGATCCGGGTACGAGATGCTTACTCCGGCGCCGCGTCCTTTTTGAATCGAAACAGTCTCACGCCGGTCGATGCCCCTGCGGCGCTGGCCGCACCAGGCCGCTGGTGGGGCAAAGTGACCGTCGACGGAGCGAAGCTCCGCTCGGCGCCCCACGCCCAGGCGCCCGTTGTAGGCCAATTGCCGGCTGGCAGTCCGCTGGTCGTCTCGGCGTGGGTCGTCGGTGACCAGATCGCGCTCGATAACCCAGCCTGGGCCCAGCTCAACGACCACACGTTCATCTACAGCGCCGGATTTCGGCCGGTCGACGTGCCGAGTGCGCCACCGCTACCGGTCGACGCGCCCGCCAGCGGTCGTTGGATCGACATCAACCTGACCCAGCAAGTGTTGGTGGCCTACGACGGTCGTTCGCTCGTGCGTATGGTCCGCACCTCAACGGGCCGTCCGGGCTTCGAGACACCGCCTGGGATGTATGCGATCCAGCGCCGCGTCGCCAGTGAGACCATGACCTCGGCTGGGATAGCCGGTGCATCCTACTACGTGCCGCACGTGCGCTGGACCCAGTACTTCAGCGCCGACGGCATGGCACTCCACGAGAACTACTGGAAGGCCGCCGATACCTTTGGCATACCGTCGAGCCACGGTTGCGCCGGACTGGTATCGGCCGATGCGCAGTTTTTCTGGGACTGGGCCACCGTCGGCACGCCGATCGTCATCCACGCTTGAGAAACAAAAAAAGGGACCGAGCACGGTAACTGCCGTGCTCGGTCCGATTGGTTGATGACTAGCGAACCGGTGCGTACGTGAGGACGACGACGCCATCTGGGCCTACAGGTTTGTTTTCGAGCAGCCGCATGGTGAGAGACGGACCGCCATCGGTGAACAGGCGTTTGCCGGAGCCGAGTACTGTCGGAAAGACCATGAGTCGGAACTCGTCGACCAGGCCACGCTCGGCAAGGCCCCGCGCGAGCTGTCCGCTGCCGGCGACCAGGATGTCTCCGGCGAGCGTGTCCTTGAGCCGCGCCACCTGGCTGGGCCAGTCGTTGCGGAGGACAGTCGAGTTGGTCCACGTCGCGTCGGCGTCGCTGAGCGTCGTCGAGACCACGTACTTGGGCATGCTGTTCATCTTCTCACCGAACGGGTCGCTGTTCATTGTCGGCCACGCCCGGGCGAAGCCGGTGTACGTGACTCGACCGAGAAGCTGTGCGTCGGCAGACATCAGCTCATCGAATTTGAACTTGTCGCCCTCATCACCGCGGTTGAACTTGAAGACCCAGCCGCCTTGCGTAAATGCCTCACCGCCGCCTGGGGCTTCGATAACACCATCCAGCGTGATGAACTCGGTCACGATTAGCTTGCCCATGATGATGTCCTCCGAACAGATGTCAACAGCGCGACGATTACGCCAGCGGCCACGACGTGCATCACGAGGAGAGCCGCAATTTGCATGTCGGTCGCCCCCGGCACCGTCGGGATGTACGTGAAAACAGGGATCATCGAGATAACGAACACGATCGCAGAGATGATCGTAAAGATGCGCGCAGGCTGTTGCGTGAAGCGCAACAGCGCGGCGTACAGCAGAACAGCAACGATCGCCGGCCCCAGGGTCATGATGATTGGCCCGCCGACGCTGGCGAGCGGCAGAAACGCCGCGTTGTAGGCGACGACGGTGCCAGCAACAAAGTAGAAGAGCGCATTGGCGGCCGCCGCGGCGACGACCGTGCCAGGGCCGACGAGCGCGAAACGAGACCAGTTGACGGTAGACGAACCCGCATGCGCGGGAAGAGCGATGGCGGAAACGGTGGCGGACATGGCGTTTCGAAATCTCCTTGGCACTGCGTGCCCTTGACCTGGTTGAACCCTCGGTTCCATAGAGACGTCGAACGACAAACAGGCAGATCGACACGACTTTTTCCAGACTCGCCGGCCGTGTTTGCGAGGGGCGATGGAGCAGCCGTGCGACGTATTGCTCAGTGAGCCGCTTGTTTGGCCAACCGTTTGGGTGCGTTCAGCGTGTAGCTCTCGAGCACCAATTCGGTGACCAGGTCCCAGTCGACGTCGCCGCTAGCGTCAAGGGTGATCCAACCGTGCTTGCCGACATACGCCGCGATGGAAATGCGCGGATCAGTCTGGACGAGCGCTTGCTGATGCGCCTTGTCCACCTTCATGCCTAGCGACGGCGGTTCGGCCTCGGGGGGGCTGCACGAGGCAAACATTTTCAACTTTGGACCAACACGAAAGGTCGGGTGGCCCCAGGCTTCGACAACGACTTCGCTTGTTTCGGGCAGGCTCAGACAGACCTCGCGAAAGCGCTCGTACGTGCCTGTCACCACGGATCAGGCTACACCGCCTGAGGGCCTAAGGGCTCAGTCGGGCCAGCCGCCGAGCGGCAGGCGGAGCAGGTCGGCTTGGGGGCCCGGTTCGGCTAGTCGTACCGGGCTGGCAAGGGCAAGAGCGACCGACAGTCTTTATCGGCCCCGTACGGGTCGTACTGTTCGAAACCGAACTTTTGCTCTGCATCCTGTAT
>DASYKL010000472.1:0-2951 GCA_035995405.1 Chloroflexota bacterium | reverse complement strand
CTGCGCCAGCGACGTGAGCTTGCTCGAATGCCGCCTCGAACTGCTGCGCGCGTCGCTCGTAGGTGTGATCGATCAGGACTCTCGCCCGTGCCGCGGCGCCCAGCGCCTGGCGGCGCTCGGGCGAAAGCGTGTCGAGGTGTCGGACGACTTCAGCACTGCTCTCGGCGAGCAGAATCTCAGCTTCGGGGACAAACAAGCGGTCCAGACCAGGCCAGGTATCGCTGATGATGCAGGCGCCACACGCCGCCGCTTCGAATAGCCGAGTTGACGGCGCCCAGCCGTAGTCGCGCATGGCCTGACGCGTCAGGTTGAGTGTCGCCGTGCTCGAGCAGTACAGCGCAGCATGATCGCGCGGGTAGACATGCATCTGGTGGGTGACGTTGGGCGGCAGATCCATGGGCGGGTATTGCGGTCCAGCCAGAATAAACCGGTCGGCGGGGCGCGCACGGGCCGGCGCGAGCAGAAGCTGCTCGACAGCTGGCTGGCGATCGGCCGTATAGGTGCCCATGTAATTGAGGGCGCAGGCAAAACGCGCGTCGCTGGGCACGGGTCGGTAGACCAGGCTGTCGACACCGCAGTACAGCGCCTCGGCGCGACGGGCGGCCCAGGTCGATTCGAGCTCGGCCAGCGCCGGCCCACCAGCGAACGAGAAATAAACGTCGAACAGCGGTACCTGGTCGGCGCGCAGATAGGCCGTGGTGCCGTGGCGCTGCAGGTCGACGAGGGTCACCGGCGTATCGATATCGTAGAAGAGCAACGGTTGATGGTGTCGCCTGGCCAGCCAGTCGATGATCGCTGGACCGTCGGCTACCAGACTGCCGACGAGGACTGCATCGGCGGTGCTGACGGCGCCAGCGGCGCTCGCGATGGCGGACGGCCAGTCCGAATACAGACGCAGCTCGCAGAAGTCAGGTTCAGGTAAATCGCGATTGGAGGCGTACCATTCGACGTCGCGCTCGAAGAAGGTGATCTGCCAACCGCATGCGGCCAGCGCGCGCAACAGGCCGCGAAAGGTCGGCGCATGGCCGTTGCCCCAAGAGGACGACAGGCTCAGACCGAAGACGACCAGGTGGCGGGTCATCGGGCCAGGGCGGCGTCGAGCTCGGCGGCCCGCCGCGTATAGGTGTGATCGTGCAGCACGCGCTGGCGTGCTGCCTGGCCGATCTCGGCGGCGCGCGTAGGCGACGTTTGTCGCGCGTGGGCGACGAGCTCAGCGGCATCATGCGCAACCAGCATTTCGACGCCAGGTGTGAAAAAAGTGTCGACCCCCGGCCACGCGTCGGTGACGACGCAGCTGCCACAACCAGCTGCTTCGAATACGCGTGTTGGCGGACTGTAACCGGTCGCCGCCATGTCGGCGCGATTGATGTTCAGCACCAGCCGCGCAGCGCAATTCCAGGCGCGATGCTCGCCCGTCGGGACGTGGCCGATGTAGCGCACGTTGGCTGGCAGCTCGCGCTGCTCCCAACCGTTGCCGCCGAGCACGAAGCGCAGGTCTGGTGCTGCTTCGGCAGCAGCGAAGAATAGCTCACGGACGCGTTGTTCGCGATCGGGCATGCGATTGCCCATGAACAGCACGTCACAGGCGCGGTCGGGGACTGATGCGACGGGAAAATACTCCTGCGGGTCCACAGCGTTGTAGATCAGCACACTCCGTTGCGCACCGAGTTTTTCGTACAACTGTTGGACTGGCGGCCCGCCGCCGTAGAGCAGGATCAGGTCGTACCGCGGCACGAGCGCACGAAATGTGGTGGCGCTGCATGGCGGCTCGGCGAATGCGTCGGCCAACGTCTGCGGGGCGTCAACATCCCAAAATGCCACGCGCGTGGTGTCCGACTGAACGTTGAGCACGCCAGCCGCGAGCTCCATGTCCCAGCCGCCGACACCGCTGCATTTCGCCACCAGATCCGCATCGCGGGCCAGGTCGACTTCGCGCTGCAGATCGGACCAGTCGCGGCACACGCGGACCTCAGCATACGGTGGATCTTCCAGCAGGTCGCGATGCGCTTGCCGCTCGTACAGGTCCGGCTCGACAAAAACGATGTGGTGCCCGCGCGCGTGCATGGCTTTGCACATGCCGCGGTAGTAGGTTGCCGCGCCGTTCCAGTACGCCGAGACGAGACTGGAGCCAAACAAGACCAGTTTCATCGGGCCAGTATTGCGAGCAATTCGTCGGCACGATGGCCGCAGGTGTGGCGAGCGAGAATGGTCTGGTAGCCGTGCTGGCCAAAACAGCTCCGCGCCGTGGAGTCCGCGGCCAACCAGGCAATCAGGTCGCGCATTTCGGCTGGCGAGTGCGCGACGGCGTAATCGTCACCAGCAGTGAACAAGTGATCCGTATCGTCCCATGGCAACGAAATCAAACAGGCGCCGCTGGCGAGCGCCTCGAAGACGCGAATCGTTGGGGTGCCGGGCAGCGTGTCCACGTACTGACGACGTGGGATGTGCAGTACGAGTCGCGCGGCACTGTAGACGCGCGCAACGTCTCGATTCGGCACCCAGCCGCGATAACTGATGTCCAACGGGCCGCGGAAACGTTCGAGGACCGCCTCGGGATAGCGGACGCCGTAGACGTCAAATGACAACCGCGGCAGCTCCAGGCGTGGGCCGAATACGAAGTCTTCCAATTCGGCCGATCGATCGCCGTCTCCATAGTTGCCGACGAAGACGACATCTGTCGTTTTTTCGGCAGGTTGCGGCGAAAACACCGTAGTGTCTGCCGCTTCGTGGATGACGTGCACGCGATCAAATCCCAACCGTGTGTAACCCGCGGCTACAGACGGACTGAAAGCCAGGATGTCCGCGTAACATTTGAGTCCGAGCTGAGCCCTGTAGTCGTCGTCGAGGATCACGCGGTAATGCGTGTCGTGGAACAGCGCTCGACGCCCGAGCTCGCGCGACAACCGTCCCAGCAGGTTGATAACGGATGGCTCGTTCCACTCATGGACGAC
>DASYKL010000471.1:0-7780 GCA_035995405.1 Chloroflexota bacterium | reverse complement strand
TCGAAGCCGCACGTGGTCGGGATAGTAGGAGCGGTTGGCGACCTGCTACAACCTGGCGCCGTGGAGCCACACCCCCGCACGTTCACGCGCGAGGAGGCCGAAGGGCTCTTGCCCGAGGTCGACCGGCTCCTGGGCCAAGCCCAGACGCTGCGTGCCCGCCTGGGCACGGCCGAGCAAGCTGCCCAGTCCGAGCAGTGGACCGTACGAAGCAACGGCAAAGTCCACCCCGAAGCGACCGCCGAGACGGCGGAAACGACACGCCGCACCGTGGCTCGGCAATTACGTGCCCTGCTCGAGCGGCTGCAGGGTTTGGGCATCGTCGTGCGCGACGTGGAGAGTGGCCTGATCGACTTTCCCAGCGTGCGGGATGGTCGGATCATTCACCTCTGCTGGCGCCGCGGCGAGCCGCTGGAGATCCGCTGGTGGCACGAGGTGGCTGCCGGCTTCGCCGGCCGTCAGCCGCTCTAGGGTTTCGCGGTCAGCGGCGTCGGCAGGTCTGGCACGGGCGCCGGGCGAGCAAAAATAGTGCGGAGCTGAGCCGCGAACACCTGCCGGTCGGTGGCCGAAGCATCTTCGAGGTCGCGCGTCGGCACGGCGTACGAGTACAGCGCCACGCCGAGCCCGCCGAGGGCGCGGGCGCGACCGAGCTGGGCCAGGGCTCCGTCGGCGGTATTCAAGTACGAGCCGAGGCCAAGCACGACGCCGCGAATGCCCGGATGGCTGACCTGCCACTGCGTCCACGTGTCGAACCACGGTCCTTGTTGTGCGGTCTCGCGGTAGTAGTCCATGGGCAGCAGGTAATCGACGATGCCTTCCTGCAGCCAGGCATGCCAGTCCTGCAACACAGATGCGTATGGCGCTTGCCGCTGCCAATCGTCGGGCGATTGCGGGCCATTACCCCAGGCAATGACGGCCGCGGTGACCGCGACACGTGGCTTGAGGGCCTTGGCTTCGGTATAGATGCGTCGAACGAGACTGCTGACCTGATCCCGTCGCCAGGCAACCCACTGCGGATCCCTGGGCGCAGGCTGAGTGCCGAGGTCGCGGCTAAAGCGCTGGTTGAAGCGGGCGACGCTCGCCGGGTTGTAGCCCCAGCGCAGGGGGTCGCCTTCGTAGTAGCGCACCTGGTCGAGATGGATCCCGTCGACGTCGTAATTGCGCAGCACGTTGAGGTAAACCTCGGTGGTGTAGGCCTGAACGTCGACGTTGCCCGGGTCGAGGTAATAGATGCCCGACGAACCGTTGCCGGCCCAGGCAGCACCGTCATCGCGATACATCAGCCACGTATCGGCGCTGCCGGCCGACAAGCCGCGCAGGTTGAACGCATGATTCGGCGCCTGGGGTGGCGTGTCGCGCTGGTGCCAGATCGGGAGTGTGGCCAGCCAGGCGTGCACTTGCAGCCTGTGCGGTCCCTGATGGGCCCGCTCGATCAGGTATTGCAGCGCGTCGAACCCTGGCGCCAGATCGGGATCTTCCGACCGGGGCTCGAACGACTTGAGATAGTAGGCATCACCACGCCGCCGCACCTGGACGAATAACGCGTTCAGATTCGCCGCGCGCGCCCAGTCCACCAGGTCATCGACCTGAGCGGCGGTCTTGAAGCCATCGTGGAACGCATCGACCCACACGGCCCGCAGCTCAGGTGGGTCGAGCGGCTCGCTTGTCGCGGTCGGTTGGGGGACGGCCTGCGGCACGGGTGTCGAAGTGGGCATCGATGTAGCTGCGACAGCCGTCGCCACGGGCGCGCGGGTGGGCAGCGCTACCGGAGGCGTTGCGGCGACCGGCACGGCGGCGACCGTCACGGCCACACAGGCCAGCACTGCCAGCAGCAAAAACGACCGTCGCGGCACGAGAGAACCGCGATGCTAGGCTGTGCTGAGACGGGGCGCAACACGTCGCCGCACTACGGTAGTGTTACACGATGCCTGACACCGAGCTGCTGTACGCCACGGACGCTGCCCTGCGATCGTTTGACGCCCAGGTCAGCGAGGTCACCCCCGATGGAGTCATCCTGGATCGGACGGCCTTCTACCCAACAGGCGGCGGTCAGCCGCACGACCTGGGCACGCTGACCTGGTCGGGTGGAGCGGCCGACGTAATCGAAGTACGCAAGAGCGGTCCGCACGTCGCTCATCGCCTCAGCGGCCACGCGCCGGCAGTCGGCACGGCCGTTCACGGCGAGGTCGATTGGGTTCGTCGCTACGCCTTGATGCGGCATCACACGGCGCTCCACGCGATGAGCGGGGTGATCTATCAGCTGTACGGCGCGACTGTGACGGGTGGCCAGATGTATCCCGACCGCGCGCGGATGGATTTTCTGTTGCCTGATCTGTCGCCCGATCGACTGGCGGCCATCGAAGCGCGGACGAACGAGCTGCTCGCAGAAAACCGTCCCGTGTCGATTCGGTTTCTGCCGCGCGCCGAAGCGTTTGAAATTCCCGATCTGATTCGCACCAAAGTCAGCCTGATTCCCGAAGACATCGACCGTATTCGGGTCGTCAACATTGAAGGAATCGATCAGCAGGCGGATGGCGGAACGCACGTCAGCAATACCAGCGAAGTCGGTCGAGTGCGGATCACGGGCACAGAAAACAAAGGCAAAGGCAACAAGCGATTGGAGATCATCCTCGAATGAGCCCTCTGCCCCTGGAGCCAATCGATGCCTGGGCCCGCGCGGAGCTGGACGCCAGGAACGCGGCGCGCGAGCAAGCGCTGCGGTGGTCGCGTGAGCTGGTGCGGGCGTCGGCAAACGCGATTCGGGCGATCCATCGACGCGAGTTCTCGCGGGCGGAGGAGCTCCTCGCGGAAGCTGCTGAGCTGAACGGGCGGTTGTCTGGCCTCAAGACCACGATGGCCGACCTGTACTGGGCCGGCTACGTCCAGGATGCACAAAAAGAGCTCGTCGAGGCGCGTGCTACGTTGGGCCTGGTCCGCGATGGGCAGCTGCCCGATCCGGTTGCACTTGGCGTGGCGCCGGCGCCGTTCCTGAATGGCTTGGCCGAAGCGGTTGGCGAGCTGCGGCGGTATGTGCTGGACATGCTGCGACGTGGCGAGGTCGACGGCTGCGAGCGCTTGCTCGAAGCCATGGATGACATTTATGGACTTTTGGTGACCGTCGACTACCCGGATGCGCTGACGGGTGGCTTACGTCGAACGACTGACAGCACGCGCGGTATTCTCGAGAAGACACGCGGTGACCTGACGCTGGCTCTGCGGCAGGATGCACTGGTGGCGGCGCTCGACTCTGCCGCGGGCAAGCGCGCGGGTGGCGGCCTCTCAGGCGGCCCCGTACAATAGAGCGACTTACCGTCTGGGTCCCGTGGTGTAGTGGCCAAACATGCGTCCCTGTCAAGGACGAGACCGCCGGTTCGAATCCGGTCGGGACCGCCGTTAATCCTGAGGGTCACGGTTCATTTGTCGCTGTTGGTCTGGTCCGAGACATTTTGTTAGACTGCTGCTCAACGCGCCACGCTCGCGAGGGCGTGCGCGTGTATGCCATCAGCAGGGTTAGCACTGACCTCGAGTCTCGACGTGGAGGCCGCTGCAGCGTCAGATGAATAGCCTTGGCCTCGGATGATCGAGTAACGTGCAGGACTGCCAGTGCGGCGGGATAGAAGATTCAATGGCGGGCTATGCCCGCGGCGTATACCGCCGCGTATTACGGCTGTGCTGAAGGGGCCAAATTTGACGCGTCTCAGGGAGAGTGTGTGGGAAGGTCGCTGAAGGAAGCGCTGCTCGGCCAGTATGCCGCGCTGCAGGAGGCTGGGCTGGCGCCGACGGAGGTACCCCAGGAGGACGACGCCCCGCTCGTAGTGGTGGAGTCCGCGCCTCGTGGACGGGCCACGCGCCCTCGACGTGAAAGCGTCGATCGATATCTCGAAGCTGATGATGTAGACGGGTTCGATCGCGATCGACGTCGAGCACCCCGCCGCGAACACCGCGGCGAAGAGCTCGGCCGCGAACGCCGCCGGCCAATCGGTGGACCTGGTGCCCGCGGACGTGGGCGAGGTCGACCTGGCGAGTTCGAGCCAGAGTTCGCGCCGCCGGCAGGTGGCGGAGCCATCGGCGATCGGCCAGCAGGTCCGCGCGGCCCACGCCCAGCGGGCCCGATGGGTCCTCGACCACCGTTCCGCCCCGGCATGGGCGCACCGCGCCCCGGCGGCCCACCAATGGGTGGACCGATGGGCGGCCCGATGCGACCGCCGCCGCGAAACAACATGCTGCAGCAGCGCGCCGACCAGCGTCGACGTGATGAGGACGACATCATCGAAATGCGGCAGCTGCTCGCTGAGTACAGCGGCCAGGAAATCGACGACGTCTTCATGGAGGCGTTCAGTCGCGGTCTGGCCGAAGAGACTGGTGCCTTGCCGCCGCCACGCATCGTGGTCGAGGCGATCAAGGAAAGCAAGTCGGCCGAGCCCCGCAGAATTGCTGACGCTGTACGGGCGTACTATCGCCGCCCGCGGCCGCAGCGACCGGGCAACGAAGGCGTCGCGCCGCAAGCAGCACGGCAGCCCGTGGGCGCCGAAGGGGCCTCTTCGGAATCCCCTGCCGAGCCGCAAGTACCTGGCGAGCCGCAAGTACCTGCCGAGCCGGCCGCCGAATCGGTGGACGCGGCACCGTCCGAGTCGGCCATCCCAGCGCCAACACCTGCCTAGAGGGGCGGCCGAATAGTGTCGAACGTGCCGCCTGCCGCCCCTCCAGGCCAGTCAGTCAAACGGAGTTCGGCCGCTGTTCGATCGTCGCATTACACTTTTCGGCCGAACTCCTAGGTAGCGTGAAGATCGTCTCCGTCGCCCAGATGCGGGCGCTGGAGGCGGCGGCGTTCGCTTCAGGTATTCGCGAGGCGGCGCTGCAGGAATGGGCCGGCCACGCGGTGGCCGAAGAAGTCTGGCGCCTCCTCAAGTCGGACGAGCGTGTCGCCGTGATGATCGGCCACGGGAACAACGGTCGGGACGGCGCGGTGGCAGCCGAATGGCTGCTGCGCCATCAGATACCTGTCGATCTGATGCTCGCTCCGCGCCATGCGATCACCGCCGACGAGTTGTCGCGGCTCAAAGCGCTGGGCGCGTCGATCGTCATGGGTTCGTGGAGCACACACCTACGGTCGGCCCGCGTGGCGATCGACGCGATCGCTGGCATCGGGGTCCACGGCGCGTTGCGGGAACCGCTCGCGTTCATGGTGCCGCTGCTGAATCTGGCCCGCGCCGAGCCTGGTAGCGCGCTGCAGGTCGTGTCGGTAGACATCCCCAGCGGCATCGATGCGGACACGGGAGCCATTCCTGGTGAAGCCGTGTGGGCCGACGTGACCGTCACCCTCGGCGGAGTGAAACAAGGCCTGCTGCGGTTTCCCGCCGCTGAACGTGTGGGGCGGCTCATCCCGCGCGAGATCGGCATTCCGGCAACCGCCGCCGCGGGGCTGCCCTACAACTGCCTCGTCGAAGCTGATCTCAGCAGGCTGGTTCCGGCGCGGCCACTCGACGCACACAAGTATCGCTTCGGGCGCGCACTCGTGATCGCCGGCTCGGACCACTTTCCTGGCGCCGCGGCGCTGTGTTCGACGGCGGCCGCCCGTAGCGGTGCTGGCCTGGTGACGCTCGCCGCCTCGCGCGACGTTCGGCTGGCGGTCGCCGCTCACACACCTGAAGTGACTTATACCCAGCAGGACGTCCGTCCGAGTGATGGTCCCGCGGTGCTTGCGGCGGTTGAGTCGTACCTGCAGTCACACAACGCGGTGCTACTAGGGCCCGGGCTCGGGCGTTCCGCGGAGACGACCGCGTTCGTCAGGGCAATTCTGCAAGCACGACCCGCGGCGCGGCAGTTCGTCATTGATGCCGACGCCCTGGTCGCGCTCGCCGAGATCGCCGATTGGCCAACGCTGATCGACCAGGACGTGATCCTCACGCCACATCAGGGCGAGCTCGAGCGCCTGAATGGCCAACCGCTGAGCAACGATGTGCCGTTCTGGGTCCACGCCGGCCGCCTGGCTCAGGAGTGGGGCTGCACGCTCGTCGCCAAAGGCCCGTGTACTTGCATCGCGCGCCCGGACGGCCGAGTCGACGTCTGGCCGCGACCCAACTCCGCGCTGGCGACGGGCGGCACGGGCGACGTGCTCGCTGGCATCACGGCTGGCCTTCTGGCACAGCGGCTCAGGACCTGGGACGCCGCTCGCCTGGCTGTCGGCCTGCACGGACTGGCGGCGGAGCGGGTGGTCGAACGGGGCTGTCGAACGCTGCTGGCCAGCGACTTGCTGTCGGAAATCCCTCTGGCGCTGGGAGCGCTGGCGCGAGCTACTCGGCCTCGATGACGTCGATTTTCCACTCGCCCGACTCGTCGTTCGGACGACCGTTCGCGTCGTATTTGCGCAAGCTGAACGTCACCAGGCCCTGCTGAATGGGGTCTTGCGGCGGCCAGCCGTCGCTATAGACCTGCAGCATGAGCGACTGGGTGCCACGCTCCACACGACTGATTTTGACGCTCGGTGCAGTGTGATCGCGCAGCCAGGCCGTGGCCTGCGTGGCGTCCAGAATCGTGCCACCCTGGGCAGTCGACAACGAGACATGGTCGAGCAGCAGCGCGTTGATCCCCGACAGCGTCGGACTCCCGAGGGTCTGGCCCATGCGCTGTTGGATCTGCGCGGCGTCGTCAGCGTTGACCGACTGACCGGCGGCTGGCGAAGGACCCGGTGAGACGGCTACCCGCGACGCGACCGGACTAGCCGATACTGACGGCCCAGGCGTCGCGGCAGTCGTCGGGATCGGCGTACGCAAGCTCCGCGTCAGCGTCGCCGCGGCCCCTGGTACTGGCGTTGGATCGGCGGTCAGCAGCGACGAGCACCCACTCGCTCCCAGTGCAGCGAGCAGTGCCAGTGCCGCTACCGAACGGCGACGGACGGACACTCAGGCAGTATATGGGTGCAAACCGACGCCCCCTGCTCAGCGCAGGTAATCGCGCAGCTTCTTCGATCGGCTGGGATGGCGCAGTTTTCGCAACGCTTTCGCTTCGATCTGACGGATCCGCTCTCGGGTCACCCCGAACTCGCGGCCGACTTCTTCGAGCGTTCGCTGGCGGCCGTCGTCGAGCCCGAATCGCAAGGCGATGATGCGGCTCTCGCGTTGCGAGAGCGACCCCAGAACGTTGTGGACGGTGTCGCGCAGCAATGCCTGCGAGGCTTCTTCGATCGGCGAAACCGCTTCGGCGTCCTCGATCAGATCGCCCAACTGACCATCCTGATCGTCGCCGATCGGCGCCGCCAGACTGACCGGGTGCCGCGCCGCGCGGCGGGCTTGCATCACGCGCTGGGCTGCACGCTCAAGCTCATCGCGCATCGGCGACTGCAGCCGCCACACCTCGAACAAGGCACCAGTTTTGAGGATTTCGCGTCGGCGAGTAACCGGATCCTCGTGCAGGGTCCCGGCATTGATGGCCAGCTCGGCCTCGAACCACTCGGTGACCAGGCCCATCGCCAATGCGATCTCGGCAGCTGAAGGCTCTCGGCCCAGCTCCTGGATGAGATCACGCGACACGTTGGCCAGACGGTTGATGACCTCGGTCATATGCACCGGCACGCGAATCGTCCGCGCCTGGTCGGCGACGGCACGGCCGACAGCCTGGCGAATCCACCACGTGGCGTAGGTGCTGAACTTGAAGCCACGCCGATGGTCGAATTTTTCGACCGCGCGCATGAGTCCCAGGTTGCCTTCTTGAATGAGATCGAGCAGGGCCAGCCCTCGGCCGAGATACTTCTTTGCCACGCTCACGACCAGGCGCAAGTTGGATT
>DASYKL010000470.1:0-2952 GCA_035995405.1 Chloroflexota bacterium | reverse complement strand
CGATTTTCGAAGGATCGGTGCCAACGGCGATCGGCAGCGAGACGATCACATCGGCGTTGCTGACTGCGGAGTGTGCGTAGGCGAAGAAGTCATGGCCGCCGGTCAAGTTGGGGATGGTCAGGGTCGCCTTGAAGCTGCCGTAACCCGCTGGACCTGGCGCTGCGCCCGGCACCACTGAACCGAGATTCATGCCGCCGGTGTCTCGGTTGTCGAGGAAGAAGTCGACGCTCGAGATACCGAGGCCCTGGGTCGCAGCGCGGTCCTGAGCAATACCCGAAACGACGAGCGCGCCAATCTCGACGCGCGAGCCCGGGGTTGGGTTGCCAACATCGAAACGGATCGTCGAACAGGCGCCTGGCAGCGTCTGGGCCATGGCCGGCGTGCCGCTCAGGCTCAATGCCGCCGCGGCGGTAAGCGGTGCGAGTGCGCGCAGGTACTTGAACGGGGAAGGGATCATGCGAGTGTTCCTTTCATGGTGCTATGCGGCCCCCGCTGGCTCGTTTGACTGTCTGGCAGTCTGTGCGAGCTGGGACGGTTGCGAAATCGCGATGTACGAGCCGATGGCCATGCCAAGTGCGGCCAATGTGGTCAGCGCTGGATGCGGACGCACGCCCAATAGATGGTCGACTGACCATTTACCAGGTCCGGTACAGATGAGCGCCGCGGCGATCGCCATATTGAGCAACGGTAACTCCGCTCCGCCTTCGGATGCCCAGATAGGCTTGCCGGCGTGTACTTTGGCCCAGGCGACGATCATCGGCGCCATCGTGGTGAGCGGCCCGATGGGGTGCAGGAGACCGACTACGGTCAACATGCCGCCGCCGAACTCGCCGCCGCCGGCTAACAGTGCCCATTGTTCGCCAGGTTTGAGACCCAACGCTGATTCGAAGAACCCCCCGGTCCCTTTGATGCCGTGGCCGCCGAAAGCGCCGAAGAGCTTCTGAGCGCCGTGTCCCGCGAGCAGGCCGCCGAGCGCCAGGCGGAGAAGAAGAAGACCAAAATCGCGCATGGGTGACGATCCTCCGAGAGGTGTTGCCGCCCGCGCTGGCAGAACACATGCCAGCGCAACGCTACGTTTCGCGTGGGCTTTGGGACGGGAGCTGCGTTTCGTGCTCGACGCGCTCGTCGTCGTCTTTGTGCATGACTCGCTCAGCCGCGGCGCCGACGACCATCCCGCTTACCGCTCCGAGGGCGGCGCCAATGGGACCAGCGATCCCGCCGATGGCCGCACCGGTGACCCCGCCGACACCAGCGGCCGTGCCCGTATCCGCGTGGCCGGGCTGCGAGGTGTCGACATGGTCCGAGCCGACCGGGTGAACCGGTTCGTCTTGTGTCATGACTTCTTCTTGTGGCTCCGCTGTGCTTTGGTCTCGCCGTGCTCACTGCGGACCTTATTTACCGTTCGCGCGGCGCGCTCTTCGGCCTCACCCTGTGAGACGCCGCGATCCTCGTACGAGTCTTTGATGTGCTCGTACTGGCGGTCTCGCTTGCTGCCTTCCTTTACTCCGCGGGGCATGCCCCACCTCCTGTAACGCTTATAAGGATGGCAAGATGTGAGCCAGCCGTTCAGGCGCCTGGTTCAGTCAGAGCGACGTCGAATGCCTCAAGGCCGGGAAAGCGGAATTGCTCCCGAGCCCAGTCGATCCGCTCCAGCATCTCCCACTCGCGCGCCGTCCACTCATCGGGACGTGCCTCGATGGCCCGCAGGATGCCGCGCAGGCCCAGCCATTTACCGTACGCCCGTTCGCGGCCGAGGTCGTCATCATGCTCTATGGCGTCAGACATCTCCTGTTGCGCGGCGTGACCAAGCGCGTCGCATAACGCCTGCAGCTCGGCATAGTGTGCCGGCAAGGCGCACTGTTCGCCGCGGGTGTACGGACCTCCACCGAATTTGCTCCCCAGCCCCGACATCGTCGTCAGCGCACGAGGCCGTATGCCGCCAGGTCCTGGCTCGCGTCAGCGGGGCTGGCGGTCGACCGCTGTTGCTGGGCGACCCAGCTGACGAGCTCATGCACGCCATCGTCAAATCGATACCGCGGCTCGTAGCCAATCGCCGCTCGAATCCGACTGATGTCGGCGAAGCAATGTCGAATGTCGCCGGCGCGGAATTTGTTCAGTATCTCGAAACCGCCAGTCCAGCCCAACTCGCGGGCCAGCGCCTGCCCGACCTGCAGGACGGTCACCGGTTGCCCCGTCCCGACATTGAAGACCTGGTCATCGGCCGCGCGTTGGGTCATCGCCAGGCAGCACGCCTGGACGATGTCGCTGACGTGCACGAAATCTCGTTGTTGGTGGCCGTCTTCATAGATGGCCGGCCGCTCTGCGGCCAGCATTCGCCCCGAGAAGATGGCCGCGACGCCGGTGTACGGATTCGCCAGCGCCTGTCGTGAGCCGTAGATGTTGAAGAAACGCAGGGCCACGGCCGGCAGGTCGTAGGCCTGGCCGAAGGCGAGTGCCATCTCCTCATGGTCGCGTTTGTTGATGGCGTAAATCGATGTCGGGTACAGCGGCTTGTCCTCGTCAGTCCCGAGCGGCGTCAGGACGGCTGTGCAGCGCGGGCAATGAACGTCCCAGTCTCCGCTGGCCAACTGCGCTGCCGGGCGGAGACGCGGCGCGACGCGACCACAGTTGGGACACTGGTAAGCGCCTTCGCCGTAGATGGACATTGACGACGCGACGATGAGCTTGCGCACGCGGCGCTGAGCCCGTTCGCCGGCCATGACCTCGAGCAGCGTCGCCATGCCCATCGCGTTGACGTCGGTGTAGCGGCGGATCTGATACATGCTCTGGCCCACGCCGACCATGGCTGCGAGATGAAAGACAACATCTGCCTCGCGAACGAGTGGGGTCAGGGCCGCGGCATCACGAATGTCGCCACGTTCGAGACGATGCGCTGGATCGAGATAGGCCGGGCGGGAGGTCGCTGCGCCGTGCACCTGCGGCTCGAGATTG
>DASYKL010000469.1:0-7476 GCA_035995405.1 Chloroflexota bacterium | reverse complement strand
CGGGGGCGGCGGACCGATCGTCGACGCGCACGTCCACCTGTGGGATCCACGTCGTTTTCGCATGCCCTGGCTAGATGCGCTACCAGCGTTGCAACAGCCGTTCGAGCTGGCCGATGTTAGCGTTCACACGCAGGGTCTGGCGGTGCAGCAGCTGGTCTACGTGCAGGTCGACGTCGCGCCCGCCTATAGCCTGCTCGAAGCACGCTGGGCGCTCAGCCAGGCCGAGCACGACCCCCGTCTCGCCGCCATCGTCGCCTTCGCCCCGCTCGACGATGGCCCGCCAGCCGCGGCCTATCTCACTGCCCTGGCCGACCTCGGGGCACGCATCAAAGGTGTGCGACGCTTGCTGCAAGGAGAGTCCGACCCCGATTTCCCGATCCGCGCGGACCTCTTGCATGGCTTGCGGCTGCTGCCGCGCTACGGCTTCAGCTTCGACATCTGTATCCGCCACGATCAGCTACCGCGCACGATCGAGATGGTGCGCGCCTGCCCGGAGACCTCGTTTGTGCTGGACCATCTCGGCAAGCCGGACATCAAAAACCAGCAGCTGGAGCCGTGGCGGACGCACCTTGCGGAGCTGGCAAGGTTGCCCAACGTGGTGTGCAAGGTCAGCGGACTGGTCACCGAGGCGGACCACGCGAACTGGACCATCACCGACCTGGAACCGTATGTGGCGCATGCGCTGGACGTGTTTGGCGACGATCGTGTGTTGTTCGGCGGTGACTGGCCCGTCGTGACCCTCGCCAGTAGCTATGCAACCTGGGTCGGCACCCTTCAAGGCCTCACCGCCACGCTGTCGGCCGCCGCGAAGCGCAAGCTGTGGGCCGATAACGCGCGGCGCGTGTACCGGCTGTAGCAAACTACACTGGGGGTGCGCGGTGTTGCGGCCACTCCGTATCGAACACCAGCTCCATCAGCGCCCACCATTCGTCGGGGTTCGCTTCTGGACTCCGCTCCTGGAGATCGGCCATCAGCCCGTTCCAGCGCGCGGACGTCGGGTCTTCGTTGATGCGCCCGAAATCGCGCGCCGGCTCAAACGCATCGTCCGTCAGGAGGTACATGAACATGCGTGTGCCTCTCAGAAAGATCTGCATCTGCTGGACCCCGCACTCGCGCAGACGCGCTGTCACTTCCGGCCACACCGCTTGATGGAAACGACGGTATGCGGCGATCTTTTCAGGATCGTCGCGCACGCCGAGCATCAGCCCGAACGTTTTCACCGCGCTCAGTGAAACATCGCCAGCCGCCGCTGCCAGGCTGGGATAATCTCCGGATTGATGACACTCTCCGGTAGCTCGCCGCGCAGGGCGCGGTCAATATTATCGAATGCCATCTGGACACCGGTCGGACCGGTCTCCAGGTTGTGGCCGATCGCGTGCGGCGTCAAAATGAGGCGGTCCGGATCGCACCGTAGCAACGGGTTGTCCAGGTCAATCGGCTCCTGCTGAAACACGTCGAGCGCTGCACCTGCCAGGCGACCGGAGTCCAGCGCTTCAGCCAGAGCCGACTCGACGATCGCGCCGCCGCGTGACGTGTTGACCAGGATCGCCGACGGTTTCATCAGCGCCAGCTCGCGCGCGCCGATCATGTTGCGTGTTTGTTTCGTCAGCACGACGTGCAGCGACACGACATCGGAGGTGCGTAGCAAATCGTCGAGCGGCAGCGTGCCGCCAACATATGGATCGCTGGCCTGGAGGTGCACACCCCAACCCTGCAGACGCTGCTCGACGTTGTGGGCGATTCGTCCGTAGCCGATCAAGCCAATCCTTCGACCATGCAGGATGTGGGATTGGTGGCGCGGTCGGAAACGTCCTTCGCGCAGACTGCGCTCCTTCTGCTTCAGATTGAGCAGCACCGCGACCATGAACATGACGGTCGCTTCGGCGACGCCGATAATGTTTTCGGCGGTCGGGCAATTGGCGACCAGTACGCCGAACTCATTCGCCGCGTCGACGTCGATGGTGTCGACGCCAATCACCGGACTGGTGATCAAGCGCAAGCGAGGTGCCGCGGCGAACAGCTCCGCCGGGTACGGTCGGCCGGGCGACGCGACGACGCAATCCACGTCGCCGAAGATCCGCTTCAAATCGTCCGCGGTCCACTGCTCGCTCTGGCTCGTGACCACCAGCTCGTGCCCGGCGGCGCGCAGGCGATCCTCGAGCCGCGGTCCATCGCCTGGTTGAGATGACGGGATGGCGATCTTGCTCACAGTGACTCCGGCTCCATAGTAGGTGCCTCTTGCAGCCCCTGTGCGGTGCGGCGCTGCAATGCAACCAGCCCGAGCAGGACCAGGCCGGCGCCGACGAGTTTGGCCACATCAAAGGCCTCACCGAACATCATGACCGAGAGAACGCCGCTGACCAACGGCACGAGGAGGGTGAAGCTGGAGGCAGCAGCCGCTCCGCGGCGTGCAATACCCCAGTTCCACACCATGTAGGCAACGTAGACCGGCAGCACGATCATGTAGGCGACCACGATCCAGCCGCCCAGCGACACAGCCGCCCAGTTCTGAGCCGCGGCTGCCGGCAGCGATACCGCGACCAGCGGAATGGCGCCGGCGATAATCGTATAGGCGGTATACGTCGCGGTCGGATAGCGCTTGACCAGCGGTCGATTGAACACGCCGTACAGGGCAAACGAGATCGCCGAGCCGAGGCTGAGGACATCGCCTACCAGAGAGCCTGGCGCTGCGAGCTTGTCCAGGAGGAAGACCGCCGTGCCGACAAACGCCACGCCGAGACCGAGCCAGGCCTGCAGCGGCTGCCGTTCGCCGGCCAGCGTCAGCACCACGATGGTGAAGAGCGGCACCGTGCCGATCAGCAACGCGCTCGAAAATGGCGAAGTGCGCTCCAGGCCGAGCACGAAACCGAGCTGGTAGAGCGTATAGCCGCACACCCCGACCAGCGCGAACCGCGGCACGTCAGTCCGACGGATCTGCCACTGTGCCTTGCCGCCGCTCACACTGACCGCCAGGACGAGAAGGGCCAGCAGCGTGATCCCGATGAATCTGACGAACGCAAACGCGAGCGGCGATATCTCGTCGAATGCCTGCTTGGTCAGCACGAAGGTCGACGCCCAGACGACGACCACGAACAGCAGGCCCACTTCGGGCAAACGGGAGCCCATCTACAGCCCCCGCGGGCGCAGCGCAGCACTCATGCGATGAAAAAACCCACGTCAACGGATTATGGTTGCGCGGACAGCCGTGCAGTTGTCCAACGCCGAACGCGCGCTCGCCGCCTACGAAGCCATGCAGCGCTGGCTCTACGTGGCAGACGGGCGGTCACTCTATCGCGAGAGCCATCCCTGGTCGGGCAACCCGTACGCGTATGTCTGGCCGTTTTCGCGCGCGCTGCTGGGGACCTCTGGACTGGCAGGCATGCCTGGCGGGGCGGCGTACGCTCACGATGTCGCGGATCGATTGGCCGGCCTGGAACGGTACTGGAATGACCGAGCGCGGGTCCCGGCCTACGCCTCGTACCCGATGCCGCCGTTGGGTCAAGGCGGCGACCGCTACTACGACGACAACGTGTGGTTAGCGCTCACCTTCGTCCAGCTGCAGCGCATGGGTTTGGTCTCATCACTGCAGGCAGCGACGCAGCTGCTCAGGTTTGGCCTGACCGGCTGGGACCGCGAGCCGCGACATCCGCAGCCAGGTGGGGTGTTCTGGGTCGAACAAGGCGTCGGCTATGGCCGAGACAATCACGACCGCGGCACCGGCGCCACCGCGGGCAATGCCGAGCTTGGCTATCTGCTCGGCACGCGTGAAGCCTCAGACGAGATGCTGGGCTGGGTGCAGCGCTCGGTCGATGCGTCGGGCGTGGGGAGCGGGCCGTTTTTCAATGTGGTTCGACTCGACGGGACTGTGGATACGAACGTGTGGAGCTACAACCAGGGAGTGATGCTCGGCACCCACCTGGCGCGCTATCGCCTGACGTCTGAGGCAGCAGACCTGCGGCTCGCGGAAGAGATCGCGCGACAGACTCTGCGGACGTTCGGCGATTTCAGACAGCATCCGCCATCGTTCAACGCGATGTGCTTTCAGAGTTTTCTGCACCTCAGCTCGATTACTTCAGACGATGGGCTCCGAGCGGCCATGCGCGGCGCCGCGGATCGATTTGCGGACTGGGCGTGGGCCACGGAGACCGGCGCGCGTGATCCACAGACGAACCTGTTCTTCTTTGATGACGCCGGTCGGCCGGCGCTCGGCAAACAGGCGGCGCGGCTGCAAGACCAGGGTGCGTTGGTGCAGCTGTACGCGCTGCTCGCCTGGGATCCCGACGATTACGTCAAGCTTGGCTGACTGACTCTCTCGGGGACGCTGTGCAGCGCTTCTTCGAACGGCACCAGGGCTGACCAATGGCTGCAGCGGAACCCAAGTCGAGACTGCCAGGACGTTTTACCGCCGTGCCGTTCTCTGACCGCGCTGCCGGCGGCTCCTGAGTCGTGGTTGAACGACACGTTTTGGCCAGCCCGAGGAATAGGCGGGCGCCGGCCAGCGTTGAAACTCATCATATGACCGAAACTTCGAATCGTGGCGCCGCCACGAGAGACGACTGGAACAGCCAGGTTATCGAGCAATTCCGGGCCAACACGGGGACGATGGTGTCGGGTCCGTTCGCGGGTCGACCCCTGCTGTTACTGTCAACCACCGGCGCCAGGAGCGGCCAGACGCGGATCAATCCGCTGGTCTATACCCGCGACGGCGACAAGTACGTCGTGATCGCCTCAAAGGGTGGCGCGCCGACCAATCCAGACTGGTACCACAACGTGGTCAAGAACCCCCAGGTAACCCTGGAGGTCGGGCCAGAGACGTTCACCGCGCGGGCGAGTATTGTCGAAGGCGCCGAGCGCCAGCGACTCTACGATGCGCAAGCCGCGCTGATGCCCAACTTCGCCGAGTATCAGGAAAAGACCGATCGGCAGATTCCGGTGATCGTGCTGGAGCGCATCGGCTGAGCTGAGACGCGGCGCACTCGCGCAGATGCTGCTGGGTGCGAGCGCCGCCTCTGCTTAGGACATCTCAAAACATCGAGCTGGAAAAGCCGCCGTCTACGGGCAACGCGGTGCCGGTGACGAAATCGCTGGCCTGGCTGCAGAAGAACACCGCGGCCCCAGCCAGGTCTGCCGGCTGGCCCCAGCGGCCCGTGGGTGTACGCGTCAGTACGTTGTCGTGTAAGTGCGGTCGCTGTTGACGCGCGCCGACCGTCAGGTCGGTGTCGATCCAGCCAGGCAGGATGCAGTTGACCTGAATCCGATCGCGCGCCCAGGCCGACGCCAGACTACGCGTGAGCTGGACAACGCCGCCCTTCGTGGCGGCATAGATCGCCGCAACATCAAAGCCAAACAGGCTGGCCATCGAGCCGATCGTCACGATCTTGCCGCCGCCGCGGCGTTGCATTTCGGGATACACCACCTGGCAACACGTGAACATGCTGGTCAGGTTGGTGTCGAGGATGTAATGCCACTCGGCCAGCGCATAGTCCTCCGGCCGCTTACGAATGGTAGTACCGGCATTCGCGACCAGGATGTCGACGCCGCCCAGGGCACTTACCGTGTCAGCCACCATTTGCTTCACTTGCGCTTCGTCGGTGACGTCGACCTGGATCCCGATAGCTCGCACACCGAACTGCAGGAGCTCCTGGACCGCGGCCGCTGTCTTTGATTCGTTACGTCCGGCGACGGCCACGTCTGCACCGGCCGCGGCCAGCCCGCGAGCGACGCCCAAGCCAATGCCGCCGTTGCCACCGGTTACGATGGCCGCTTTGCCGTGCAGATCGAAGAGCTCCATCGCGGCCATAGTAGACGGGTCCGCACTGGTCGTTAGATCATTCTCAGGCACTTATTCGGTTCCGCGGCCTGGCAGCGTTTACGGTGAAGGCCGATGAAGCGGCTGCTGACCGTCGGCTGGTGCCTGTTCGTGCTGGGCGGCTTTGGCGTGGGGCTGAATGGCGTCCGCGATGTTGGCCGGCTGAGTCGTTCTGCAGCCACCCAGGGGAGCCAGAGTGCGAGCTCGGCGAGCTCGGCGCCCGAACCAGCCACGGTCGCATTGGCTGGCCACCCACCGCTGCGCGACTTCGATACGAACCCGCCGCCATTCGAGCCAGCCGGTGTCAACGACCCGCCCCAGGCGGCCCCCCAGCAACGGTCGCCAGCCGGCCGACTGACGGTTTTGCTCCTGGGCATCGACCAGCGACCGGACGAAGCGGGCAGCGGTGGCGACCCGGGCAGGACGGACTCGATGATTCTCGCCTCGATCGACTTCGATGCCCATCTCGCGTCGCTGGTGTCGATACCACGTGACGGCTTCGTGGTTATTCCCGGCCACGGCAACGAACGGGTCAACGCGGCCTATACCTTCGGTGAGATCGACAAGCGCGGCAACGGTCCAGAGCTCGCCAAGCGAACCGTCGGACAGCTCTTCAGCCTGCCGGTGGATCGCTATGCCCTGGTCGATATACATGCCATGGAGCAGGTCATCGACACGCTCGGTGGTGTCTGGATCGACAACCCGAAACGGCTCGTTGACACGGCCTATCCGACGGACAATTACCGCACCATCACCATTGACATACCTGCCGGGCGGCAGTTGATGGACGGAGTCACCGCGGTCCAGTATGCCCGCACACGGCATCCGGACTCGGACTACGGCCGCCAGGGTCGACAACAACAAGTGTTGTTGGCGATCCGCGATCAGGCACTCCAATTGAGCGTCCTGCCACGGTTGCCACAGCTGCTGCCGCAGGTCCAGCAGCTCGTCCGCACGGACCTGACACCGGTCGAAATTGCGCAAGTAATGAGCTTCGGTCGCGGACTTGATCGGACTACGGACATCTTGTCGCTGCCGCCGAATCCGCAGCTGACACCCGGCTACACCGGTCCCGGTGGCGCGTCCTACATCAACCTGACGACGACGTATCGCAGCGCCGTTCGTCAGCTGGTTGAGCAGCCGCGGGTGGCGGCGGAACAAGCGGATATCGGTGTTTACAACGCTGGGGCGCCGGTCGGGACGGGTGGTACGGCGGCGGCGCTGCTCGGTCGGCTGGGTCTCCCGGTCGCCCGGGTCGAGACGGCACCGCAACGCGTCGTCGCCACGCGCATCGAAGCCGGCAGCGGTGCCCGCGAGACCGCGGCGATGATTGCCAAAACCCTCGGCCTGCCGGCGGACGCACTGGTCATGACCGGCGAATCATCCAGTGTGCGGGTGCTGCTCGGCCCGGACGCGCACATCCCCGTCGGCTGAACGTCCGCCGTCGGTGCGACTGGAGCCTAAAAGACGACCACCGTGCGCAGCGTTTCGCCGCGCGCAATATCGTCGAATCCGGAGGCAGTCTCGTCCAGTGGAATGGTCCGACTGACCAGCAGCCCAAGCTGCAATTGTCCGCTGCGGAACCAGTCGATCAGCAAGGGGAAGTCGCGCGCTGGAACCGCGTCACCATAACTGCTGGCCCGCACCTTCAGCCGCTGACGGAAAAA
>DASYKL010000468.1:0-4218 GCA_035995405.1 Chloroflexota bacterium | reverse complement strand
CTCGACGTCGTGCTCGCCGGCGCTCAAGGGGACGGCGCGGTACAGGACGTCGGCGCGCAGGAGCGGCGTATCGACGCCATCGACGCGGGCATGCCAGCCCGGGTACCAGGTCTCACGCTGCAGCAAGTAACCGGGCTGCGGCAGCGACACGCGGGCATGCCAGCGCTCGGGCCGCGACATATCGGGCGTCACCGCCTGACCAGCCAGAGAGACCGCGGACGCGACGCCGCCCTCAAGGGCGCCCTCGAGGACCAGCTCGCGGTTGGAGTCGAAGCCCGTTTGGGCCATACGGTCCAGAGCCGCCGATTCACTCGTCACGGACGTGGCGGCATACACAACCAGCGATAGCGGGACGGGTGAAGACCGAACAAACAGACGCAGATCGCCAAAATCGACGAGCTCCATGCCCGGCCGATTCGGCGAGCCGGCATTGGCAATCACGTACCGCACCCCCAGCAGATCGAGTTGCCGGTCAGTCGGGACCTCGTCGAGCCGCGTCAACAGCACGCCGTCTGGGCGCGGCGACGTGACCAGCAACGAGCTCAGCCGCAGCCAACGCAGCAGCGGCAAGACACCGCCGTCGTAGCCGTCGGCGGTGTTCAAGCCGAACTGCAGCGGGACGTTGGGCGTCAGGGTGTCATGCCATTTCTGGGCCACCAGGACCGACTCGACCATCGGGTCAGGCAGCACGTTCAAGCTGGCGCGGACAGCAGCCTCAGAAGCCGGCACATACTCTGGCCGCGCCAGGCTGATCAGGCGCTCCTGGTTCGTCACGCCATGGGCGCTGAGCCAGTCAACAGTTTCGCCTGACGTGTACGCGGCGGGCGGCGCTTGCCGCGCTGGGAACGCATCGGCGGCCGCGAAGAGCTCCACCCCCGTCATGCCCAGCAGGATGCTCAGCGCCACCACGGGCCGCCCAAGATGGGGCAACGCCCCAACCGCGAGCGTCGCCAGCGCGAGCGCGGCGAAAGCAAATGGCGTCCGGCGTTGGGCAAACGGCTCGCCCTCCAGCTGCTGCCAGGCCAGGCCGGCTACCAGGAGCACCACGACGATTGCCAGGCGCACCCACAGGCGGTGGTCGCGCCAGCGGACGAGGGAACCACGGGCAATCCAATCGGCGCCCAGCGCGGCCAGAATGGCTGCCCCGAATTCCCACAACAGCAGCCACCGTGCTGGCACGCGGAACGTATCGAAGCCGGGGACCACGGAGAAGACGAACTGGTACAGGCCATTGTTCTCGCCAAGCGCGAGGAAGAGCCCGAGAAATGCGATGACGGCCGCGAACAACACCGCCCTCGAGCGTCCCAGCAGCAGTGCCAGCAACCCAAGCACCAGCGGCGTCATGCCGACGTAGCCCAGGTACTCCGTGTACGGCACATTGACCCAGTACGGCGGTAGGAGCGCGCGAACGGACAGATACGACGGCAGCGAGCCAGCGACGGCGTCGCGCCAGTTGACGCCCTCACCACGAATAGAGAGCGGCGCGAGCTCCAGCGTCGGCAGCAGTTGAGCCGCCGCGAGCAGCGCGCCCACGACGCACAGACTCACCCCGCCCAGTGCGCAGAGGGCGAGTCGACGGGCACGGCGCCATGGCGCGCGGACCAGTCCAAAGACGCCCAGGACGATGACGCTCATATAGGTTTCCTGGGGGTGCCCGGCGAGGAGCTGCAGCCCCAGCGCCAGTCCGCCCAACGCTACCCAGGCCAGGCGACGGCTGGCGGCGAAGCGGTCGTACGCCAGTAACACGGCGGGCAGCCAGGCCGCGGCGCTGATCTGGTTCAAATGGCCGGCCTGGCCGACGGCGAAGCCACCGAACGCGTACGCCAGCCCACCCACCGCGGCACCCAGCGGCACCAGGCCAAAGGCGTGGCGAGCCAGCAGGTACGTGAAAAAGGCCGCCAGAAAGCCGTGCAGGACAAGTTGGACGGTGTAGATCGATTGCACCGGACCGAGTGCGAAGAGCCACGACGGCGGGTAGAGCACCGCGGTTTGCGGATTGGCCAGGAACGGTGCGCCCAGAAACAGGTCGGGATCCCATAACGGGATGCGACCGCTGAGCAGCGCGCGCCCCAGATAGGCGCGCTGCGGGAAGAAGTAGACAAACGCGTCGTAATCGACCAGCGCGCGCCCAAGGAACACAAGCGGGTAATAAAACGCCAGTGCGGCTGCCAGCAGGCCGATGGCGGCGGTGGCATCGGTCGCGAGCGGCCAGCGCAGGGCGACGGACCGACGCTGCGTACCCTCCGCGATGCGCGGAACGCTCGGCGCGCTGGCGGCGATGTCGTTCTCCACGCTACGCGACACTGGCCGCTAACGCCGGCCGCGACTCACGGCAGAAAGCGATACCGCAACAACGTGCGGAGGACGACGAACCCGTCACGCCACGAAATCTTCTTGCCTTCGTTGAACTCGCGGCCGGCATAGGAGATAGGCACTTCGTAGATGCGGTTGCCCATCTTCAGAATGCGCGCGGTGATCTCCGGATCGAATCCCCAGCGCGGCTCGCGGAGGCGCAATTGATGGGCGATATCGATGGTGAAGACCTTGTAACAGGTCTCCATGTCGGTCAGCGTGGTGTCGAAGAGGACGTTGCACAGCAGTGTCAGAAACTGGTTGCCGAGCGAGTGCCAGAAGTACATCGCCTTGTGCTCGCCGATGAACCGCGAGCCATAGACGACATTCGCTTTCCCTGTCTGGATAGGCCGCAGCAGGACGGGGTATTCGGACGGGTCGTACTCGAGGTCGGCGTCCTGGATGATGACCACGTCGCCGGTGGCGCAGCGCAGCCCTTCCTGGACTGCCGCGCCTTTACCACCGTTACGTTCCCGCAGGCGAAGGATGATGTCGCCCCGCTCGGCGGCACGTTGCTGGAGGAGCTCGCGTGTGCCATCGGTCGAACAATCGTCGACGACGATGACCTCTTTGTCGACTGCCGACGCCTGGACGCGATCAATCAGCTCATTGACGGTCCCATGCTCGTTGAAGCACGGAATGACCACAGAGGCGCGAAGCGTGATCGGAACGGGGGCATACAGGGGCAGAGGTGGGGTGTTGCTCACTGGGTGCCGGGCAAAAAGACGTGATAAGTGGCGCCGTTGACGTGCACCGTGCGGTCCAGGAAATACGACTGCCCGATGGCGGTCAGGACTGGCTCCGGGTACAACTCGGCGTCGAGGATCACAATAGCGTACTTGTGGCTGCGAAGCTCACTGACCATGGGCTGGGGATCCCATAACCCCGTCTGATACAGGTTGCGCAGATGGGTCGCGTTACCGACGAGCGGCTGGCCGGCCATCACCGCGAACGACGGGTCTTCGGACAGCACCGGCCCTGCCGCCCGACGGACCTGCGCCGTTAACTGCTGTGCCGCCTGGCGGTCCTCGAGCGTCGGCGCACGACCCAGAAACGCGCTCTGCGGACCACGGTCGGGCAGCCACGGCAGGGCGTCGCTCAGCGCCGCGTGTGACAGGAGCACGGCTTGAATGAACAGCGCCGCGCCGAGCGCCAGACGCACGCCGGCGGTTGGCGAAGAGTCGAAAAACCGCATCACCCAGGCCGCCGACAGGACGCAGATTGCGGCGATTGCGCCGAGAAAATACGACTCCCCGGCACCCCACTTGGCTACACCGAGGGTTGCCACGCTGGCGGTCAACGCATAGACGGCCCAGGGCGACCACGTTCGGCGGCGGAGTAGCCATAGCCCTTCGGCGCCAGCCATGACCAACAGCACGCAATGCACCACAGAGAAGTTGGCCAGATAGCTGCCCAGCTGCCGCAGATCCATCGGATTGGCGTTACCCGTAACCACGTTGAGCCAGAACGCACCGTTGGTGACCGCCATCAGGGCACCCAGGCCGATCAAGCCCAGGCCGCCCACCAGTCCGCCGGCGAGAGCGCCCAGGCGCGGCTGGCGCATGAGCACGGAGACCACACCAGCAATCGACGCATCGATCGCCGTCGGCTTGGTGAAGAGTGCCGCCAGCAAGGCCAGACTGCCGAGAATGACGCGACCTCGTGTGGGTCGTTCGAGCAGCGTCAGCCCAACGACGGCCGCCAACAAAGCCAGGCTGTTCACACGAGCGAGCGGCGTCGTGTGGAACACATAGGGCGATGCCAGGAAAAAGCCGGCTGCCAGAGCGCCGGCCAGCGCTCGACCGGAGAGTCGTTGCGCGGCAATGCCGATGACACCGGCGGCAGCCAATGCCGACACGGTCGAGA
>DASYKL010000467.1:0-9808 GCA_035995405.1 Chloroflexota bacterium | reverse complement strand
TAAGCGGATGACACCGGTGGTCGTTTCTTCGGTGCCACCGCGCACGTCCGACAACAGGTCGGCGTGGCGCGCATGCAGCACATTGATCAGGTCGCAACCGTCATCCATGGTGATGTTCGGTCTGCTGGCAATGACCGCCTCGATGTGCTCGTAGTAGGTGTCCTCATCCTCGCCCCTGATCGCAAATGTCGGAATGCCGAGCGCGCCGGCCAGCGCCGCGGCGACGTCGTCCTGCGTCGACAAGGGGTTGGAAGCACACAGGGCAATCGACGCCCCAGCCGCCTTGAGCGTGATCATCAAGTTGGCTGTCTCGGTGGTCACGTGGAGACAGGCGCCCACGCGCAAGCCGCTGAGCGGCTTTTCACGGGCAAAGCGCTCGCGGATGCTGCGCAAAACGGGCATCTGGCCATCCGCCCAACGCACCCGCGCCAACCCAACCTCGGCCAGCCCGACGTCTTTGACGTCGTGCGCGACGGTCATCAAGTACTGGCTACCGCCGATGGCAGCGCTTCGAACATGGTGCAATTGCGCAGCGTTTCGAAGCGTTCGTGAATCGCCTCGCGGCCCATCGTGAGCAGGCCGTCCGGTCCAAAGGTTTCGACGGCGAAGCTGGCGATCACGCTGCCGAAGATCATCGCGCGCTTGATTCCAGCCCAGCTGGTATCGCCAGTGTCAGCCAGGTGACCCATGAAACCGCCCGCGAACGAATCGCCGGCGCCTGTCGGGTCTTTGACTGTTTCGAGGGGGTACGCCGCTGCGACGAAGATCCCTTCGCGTGAAACGGCGACCGCGCCGTGCTCGCCCTTCTTCATCAGCACGACCTGCGGTCCCAGATTCAGCACCTCGCGCGCCGCTTCGAACAGGTTGTATTTGCCCGTGTACTGGCGGATTTCGGCGTCGTTCATGAACACCGCATTGACGCGCTTGATGACCTCGGTCAAGTCTTTCTTGGTGTCTGGATTGCCGATCCAGAAGTTCATCGAGTCCAGACCGACGAACTTTGGCTTGCGCACCTGATCGAGGACGCCGAGCTGCAGGCTGGGCGTGATGTTGGCCAGGTAAACAAACTCGGCGTCGCGATAGTTCTCGGGCAGATTGGGCTGGAAATCGCCGAACACGTTGAGCTGTGTGTCGAGCGTGTGGGCGACGTTCATGTCGTACTCGTATTTGCCCTTCCAGCGGAACGTCTTGCCATTCTCAACCCGCTGAACGCCGCTCAGATCGACGCCCCGCCCGCGTAGCGTCTCAAGATGTCGCTCGGGTAAGTCGTCGCCAACGACGCCAACGAGCTGAACCGCTGTGAGCGCACTGGCGGCCAGCGAAAAGTAGGCGCCAGCGCCACCGAGCTGCTCTTCCGCATTACCGAACGGTGTTTCAAGCGTATCGAGCGCAATCGAGCCAATGACCAGAACCGTCATACGAGTCTTTCTCCCACTCCAACTCCCACTCCCAACTCCCAACTCCAACTCGTCAGCTAATCACCGCGTGCTGGAGTGCGCGACTACAGTCGCACGGTCGCTCTCCACCCAGCCGCGGCAGCAGCTCGCGAATGAGCTGCCGCACCCGATCGTTGTTGGCATTCATGACCTGCACCACCTCGCTCACCGACACCGGCTCGACGCCGGCCTGGCCTTCCAGCCCAGCGTCATAATCGGTGATCAAAGCGATATTGACATAACACATTTGCAGTTCGCGAGCGAGGACTACCTCCGGGTATTGCGTCATGTTGATCACTTGCCAGCCTTGCCTGGAGTACCACTGGCTCTCCGCTCTGGTGGAAAAGCGTGGACCCTGCACGACCACCACCGTTCCTCGCTCGTGCATCGGGATGCCCATGCCGCGGCCGACCTCGACGCTGCGTTGACGCAAATCCGGACAATATGGATCGGCCGTTGAAATATGGACTACCCGCGGTCCGTCGAAAAAGGTCTGCTGGCGGTCGTAGGTGCGATCGACGAACTGGTCGCACACTACGAAGTCACCTGGCTTGACATTAGTCTGCAGGCTGCCAGCGGCAGTCGGCGCAATGATCCGTCGAACGCCCAGTGAGGCCATGGCCCACAGGTTGGCGCGGTAGTTGATCGCATGAGGCGGGATGCGATGGTGTGGCCCATGGCGCGGCAAGAATGCGACGCGCACATCGCCAATGCGGCCGATGCCGATGCTGTCGCTAGGTGCGCCATAGGGCGTCTGTACGGCGACCTGCTCGACTGATCCTTCGAGCAAGCTGTAAAAGCCTGAACCGCCAAAAACACCGAGGTCCGCCCGGTCGGTCGACAGCAGCAGATCCGGCAGTGGCATCCGGTCAGGCAGCCACCGGGGCGGACGAGACGGCCGTGGCCAACGTCTCCGCGTACGGCGCGCGCAGCACACCACGTTCGGTAATGATGGCCGTGACCAGGCGGGCTGGGGTCACATCGAACGCGGGATGCGCGGCGGTCACGCCGTAGGGCGCGATCTGCGCGCCCGAGACCTCGGTGACCTCGCGCGATGAGCGCTCCTCGATAGGAATTTCCGCGCCGCTCTGGAGCGACAGATCGATCGTCGACAGCGGCGCCGCGACGTAGAAGGGGATGCCGTTTTCGCGAGCCAGCACCGCGAGTGAATACGTCCCAATCTTGTTGGCCACGTCACCGTTGGCAGCGATGCGATCCGCGCCAACCACGACCAGATCGACTTTGCCGCGGTTCATGAAGTGGCCAGCCATATTGTCGGTGATCAGTGTCATTGGCACGCCCAGCTCGGTCAATTCCCACGCGGTCAGGCGCGCGCCTTGCATGAACGGCCGTGTCTCATCCACGTAGACATGGATGCCGCGGCCAGCTTCATGGGCTGCGCGGACCACACCCAGAGCCGTGCCGTAATCGACGGTCGCCAGCGCGCCGGCGTTGCAGTGGGTTAAGACGTTGGCCCCGGCCGGTACGAGCTCCAGACCAAACGCGCCCATCCGCTTGTTTGCCGTCACGTCCTCCTCGGCCATCTGGTGAGCCAGCGCCAGCACCGCCGCCGTGGCGGCTGCAACACCCTCTCGTTCGACGACCGCACGTCCTTTGGCGACGGTGCGATCGAGAGCCCAGCCGAGATTCACGGCAGTGGGCCGCGTCTGACGCAGCATCGCCGCGGCGGCTTCTAGCGACTCTATGAACTGCCGCGGATCCTCCGAGCCGTTGGCCGCCGCCGCGGCAAGTGCGATGCCATATGCCGCGGAAACGCCTATGGCTGGTGCACCGCGAACTTGCATCGTCTTGATCGCGTGGCCGACGTCTTCTGCCGTGGTACATGAGACGAGCACGGTTTCGTGGGGCAGCCGGGTCTGGTCGACCAGGACCAGAGCACGCTGACGCTCATCAAACTCGAGGGTGCGCATGAGAAAGCGCCTAAGTGTAGTCACAAATGCGCTTGGGCTAGCGGGGCATGGATCGTGCGCCCACATTCGACCTGTGAAGCGACGCAACGTCCAGGAAGCGTTCATCGGTGAGCCGACGGGTGATCCAATGCAATCGCTCGACAACTATGCTGACGGCGACGAGGCCGTCGACATCGACGTGCGGGGTGGCAAAGTCCAACTCGTCGTGCCGGCGGGAACGCCAGACGGCCAGGTATTCGACGCCCATACCTTTCTGGGTGGCGAGTTGGAGCTTGAAGACGGCCGCGTCTTGAGCTTTCAGATTCAGGACGGAGCCGTCGGCGCCCAAGCAGCAGTGAGCGAAGATCGCCAGACCGATCGGGGCTCGGGTTTATCCAGTATCCCCGACGTACCAGGCGGCGTCTGACGCCAGCCGATTTCGCCCGAGTGTGGACAAACAGCGGCCAAGTTGATGGCGAGCGTGTCTCCAGCGCATCTAAGGTACGGTGGTCCGCGTGCCGATACTGGGCACAACAGTATGGGCACTACGAACGAGGCGCTCAGCCGAACGTACGCGCTGGCGCAGATCGAAGAACCGACTCCGGAGATGATTGCCGCGACGGCGGCTGAGGTTGCCGATCCTGCGCTGGCCCCGCTGCGCGTGTCTGAGGAGCTCAGCGGCGGCGCCGACGCCATGTATCTCCGCGAAATTGCCAGCCACGGATTGCTGAACCAGCAAGACGAAGTCCAACTTGCCCAGCGCATGGAAGCTGGCCGCCAGGCGGCCGCGGAGCTCGCTGCCGGCGACCCGCTGGATGAGCTGTCCCGTGAGCGCCTGATCCGCCTCATCAACGACGGCGAGCGCGCGCGGCGGCACCTGATCGAAAGTAATCTGCGCCTGGTTGTCTCTGTCGCCCGCCGCTATCTGAACCGTGGTCTGTCGTTCCTGGACCTGGTTCAAGAAGGCAACATCGGCCTGCAGATCGGCGCAGACAAGTACGACTGGCGGCGTGGGTTCCGCTTCAGCACCTACGTCTACTGGTGGATTCGCCAGGCGATGACTCGCTCGCTAGCTGACCAGAGCCGCACCATCCGCTTGCCGGTTCACGCGGTGGAGCTACTGACCCGCGTGATGCGCGCCGAGCGCGACATGCAGGCCGAATCCGGCCAGCTACCCAGCGTTGAGATGATTGCCGACTTCCTCGGCCTGGATGTCGAGCGCATCATCGAAGCGCGCCGCGCGGCGCAAACGCCGCTGTCCATCGAGGCGCCACTCGGCGACGACTCCGACATGACGCGTGGCGATCTGCTGGGCGACGAGACCGCTGGCCAGGCGGCGCACCGCGCTGTCGAAAAACAAGAGCTCTCGAGTCGTTTGAGTGAGGCGTTGTTGACGCTCGACGCCCGAGAACGGACGATTTTACAGATGCGATTTGGCCTCGACCGCGGTGACGAACGGACACTGACCGAAGTCGCCGAGGTGATGGGCGTCAGCCGCGAGCGCATCCGCCAGATCGAACAAGCCGCGCTGGCCAAGCTGCGCCGCATGCCAGGCCTGCGCAACGAGATGATCGACTACCTGGCGGCCTGATCCTCCTAAAACTTCAATAAAGAAATGACGTTGTAGTTCTCGAGTCGGTCACGACCCTTCAGCGCCAGCAGCTCGACCAGGAACGCCACGGCAACGACTTTGCCCTGCAGCCGCTCGACCAGCTCGATCGTGGCTGAGACCGTACCGCCTGTCGCGAGCAGGTCATCAACGATCAGGGCGCGCTGGCCTGGTGTCACGGCGTCGCTGTGTAGCTCGAGTGTGTTCGTCCCGTACTCAAGGTCGTACTCGGTGCTGATAACTTCGCCCGGCAACTTGCCCAGCTTGCGCACGGGCACAAACCCAGCGTCGAGCTGATACGCGATCGGCGCGGCGAAGATGAAACCGCGTGACTCCATACCGATAACGACATCAGGTTGGTGCTCACGCACCAGGTCGGTCAACTGGTCGATCGACTGCTTGAAAGCGCGTGGGTCTTTCAACAGCGTCGTGATGTCCTTGAACAGGATGCCCTTTTTCGGGAAATCGGGAATATCGCGGATCAGTGGTCCGAGTTCGAGCATGGGGCCGTGTCCCGCTCCTTCGGTGGTCAGTCCAGAACGAGGGCTCGCACTTTAAGGTACGGCGGGCGACCGGCTGGCACCGGGAAGTCCACCGCCGGCTCGTGCCAGCTCTGTAAAAGCTGCCCGTCCCGGCCTGCACCGGTCAGGCCGCTATCGAGCCAGTCGTCAAAAGAATCGTCGGTGGTAGCCGCGTGATTGGTCGCCGCTACAAGCATACCTGCAGGGGCCACGACCTGTGCCGCTTGCGCGACCAGACGGGCGTAGTCGCGGACCACCGAAAACGGGGTCGAGCTGAAGCTCGGCGGGTCGAGGATGACCATGTCAAATTGCTCGCCGCGTCGCGCAAAGCGACGTAGCCAATCGAACGCGTCGCCATAAATGAAGTCCCGATCGTCTGCCCTGAGGTCGTTCAGTTCATAGTTGGCTTTGCCCCATTCGAGGTACGGCCGCGACACGTCCAGGTTGACCACCCTGCTCGCTCCGCCCAATGTCGCGGCGACGCCGAACGAGCAGGTATAGGCAAACAGGTTCAGCACCGTTCGTTGCGCCGTTTTCTCGCGCAGCCAGCCGCGTACGTCTCGCATATCCAAAAAAAACCCGACCGACAATCCGGCGCCTGGTCGGACCAGATATCGGCCGCCGTGCTCGAGTGCTTCCAGCTCTTCGACCGGATTACCCCAGACGGGCTCGTCAGGCGCCAATTGCCGCATCTGCTGCGCCGTCAGGCCGTGAGCACCGCGCGGGTGTATTTTCAAATAGGCCGAGTCGAAATCAGCTAACTCGTCCTCGAGCGTCGGCAGCCACTCGTCAAACAGGTCCCACGAATCGGCGTGGATAACGACCACACCGCCGAACCGATCGATGGCCAGGCCTGGTACGCCCTCGGCGTCGCCGTGAAACAAACGGTACGCTGTCAGGTCATCGGCCTGCGCCAGTCGCTCCCGTCGACGGAGCGACTCAGCGATACGAGGCGGCTTGAAGATTGAACAGCTCCGCGTAATGGCCGTCGAGGGCCAGTAACTCCTCGTGCGAGCCCGATTCGATAAGCCTGCCGTGTTCGAAGACCAGGATCCGGTCGGCCTGACGGACGGTCGAGAAGCGGTGTGAGATGAAGATCGCGGTGCGGCCGTGCGCTAGCTGCTGCAGGCGTGCAAACAGCTCGAACTCGGCTTTGGCATCGAGCGCAGCCGACGGTTCGTCGAGGATCAGGATCTGCGCCTCGCGCATGAAGGCTCGTCCCAGGGCAACTTTTTGCCACTCGCCGCCGCTGAGGTTGACTCCGCCATCAAACCATTTGCCGAGAACGGTGTCGTACCCCTCCGGCAAGCCTTCGATGAGCGTCGCGGCGCCACTCTTGGTAGCCGCATCGGCAATCGCGCCACGGTCGTCCAGCCGCTCGACGCGGCCGATGCCGATGTTCTCCCGGGCGCTGAACTGATACGAGACATAATCCTGAAAGAGCACGCCGAACTCACCGCGCAGCTCATCTGGGTCGTATTCACGCACATCTCGGCCATCGATCAGCACCTGCCCCGACTGGGGGTCGTAGAGCCGCGCCAGCAGCTTGACCAGGGTCGTCTTGCCCGCGCCGTTATGGCCCACAATCGCCACCGTCTCACCCTTGGCGATCGTGAACGACACATCCTGGATGGCCGGCTCTGCTTTGCCCTCATACGCATAGGTCACGTTGCGGAACTCGATGCCCTGTTCCATTGGCCGACGAATCGGCTCGGGGTGCTCGGGTGCCCGCACCTGCGGTTCGAAGTCGAGTAGCTCGAACAACGTCTTCAAATAAAGCTGGTGCTCGTACATGGATTGCAGGCCACCGAGCACCGCCGAGAAGGCTTGCGAGACGCCATCGGCCGCCTGCACATAGAGCGTCAGACCACCGACGCTGATGCTGCCCTGCAACGTGCGGTAGGCCACATAGAAGAACGTCAGACCGCTGGTCAGCACGGTCAGCATCGACGACAGGGCACCAGCGAGATAGCGACGAATAACCAGCGAGCGGTTCTCGGCGTAATACCGCTGAAACAGATTCGAGAAGCGCTGGATAAAGAAGTCGCCGACGGTGAACAGCTTGACTTCTTTGTTGTACGTATCGCTGGTCATCAGGTTGGTCAGGTACGACATCATCCGCCGGATCGGTGACTGCCAGCGCATCATCTGGTAGCCCTGCCAGCCGTAGCGTGCGCTCGACACAAACGCTGGAATCGGCGACAACAGCGCGGCGGCGGCGATGAACCATTCCAGATTGACGAGCAGCGCCAGCAGCGAAACGAATGTCAGCAGTTGGCGGATCAGGCCGAACGCTGTCTGGACCATGCCGACGGGCCTGAACGTCGCCTCTCGTTGGACCTGCTGAAGCAAGTCGTAGAACTGCGGCCGCTCGAAAAAGACGAGATCGAGCTTGTTCGCCTGTCGCATGACCAGCAGCTGTACGCGGTTGGCGACCTGTTCTTGCAACAGCTGCTGGCAGATGTTGGAGCCCGTACCGAGCAGGTTGCCGGCGGCGCCGATGGCGAACTGCAACGCGACCAGCAGGACGACAGCGGGAAGTGCGGCGGTACCACTCCCGGTTGTGACCGCCGCGACGACGGCATCGATCAGCAACTTGGAAATCCACACACGCGCGGCCGGCAGCGCGCCCTGGGCGAGATTGAGTATGGCGAGCGACAGCGTCAGGACGGGGTTGGTGTCCCAGACGAGAGCGAGGACACGTCGAAAGCCGTGCCAGGTCGTGCCCGCATTGGCCAACCACAGGCGCGGCGTCAGGACAGGACCGCTCGGCCCGGGCTCCTGGGGCGTAGGTAGGGCGGTCGGAGTGCCATTGGTCCGGTCGGTGAGCCCGACCCGGGCAACAGCGGCGCCATTCCGCCGCCCGCGCCCGCCGCGCCCCCCTCCAGGGCCGCCGGGACCGTGGTACATCGTCATCTGTACGCTAAGGATCTCACGCTGAGCGAAGCGCTGGCGTCATTACATCAGGTAGCGCATTGGCCGTCAGCTCGGCCGGCTCGCTGGTGTGCGGCAGCGCTGCCACCAACGCATACAGCCGCTCCATCCACGCCGTGCCACTGCCGCGCACAAATCGCACCTGGTTGCTGCCCCGCTTCAGCGCGACGCCTGCCGCACGCGTCAATTGATCGAGGTTCAGTGAAGGCAGTCGATCGAACTTGACGATGATCTCGCCATCAGTTGCCGTGATCGCCTGGACCGCCGCCTCGACGGCCCGCAGCCGCAGAGACGTCAGGTACACCAGATGCTGCGTCGACTCGGGCAGCGACCCAAAGCGGTCCTCGACTTCCGCCACCAGTTTGGCCAGCTCGGCATCGTCTTCAACTGCCGAGAACCGTTGGTAGAGACGCAGCCGAACCGGATCGTCGGCCACGTACTCGGGTGGTATGAAGGCGTTAAGGGGGACGTCGAGCGAGGGCCAGCTGCGCTCGATTGGCAGCTTGGCCGAGCCATCGTGACGCGCCTTGAGCAGGTCTACCTGTTCGGCTAGCAGCTTCGTGTAAAGGTCAAATCCGACGGCTGCAATATGGCCGCTCTGGGCTGAGCCGAGCAAATTGCCAGCGCCACGAATCTCGAGGTCTTTCATGGCGATGCGCATGCCCGCCCCGAGCTCGGTCGCCTCGAAGATCGTCTTGAGTCGCTCCTGCGCAATCTCCGTCAAAGACGTGTCTCGGCCGTAGAGCAAATAGGCATACGCGCGGCTGGTACTGCGGCCGACGCGACCGCGCAATTGATACAGCTGCGCCAGCCCAAACCGATGGGCGCTGTTGATGATCATCGTGTTGGCGTTCGGGATATCCAGCCCAGACTCGATGATCGTGGTGCACACCAGGACGTCGTAGTCACCCTCGGCGAAGCCCAGCATCGTTTGCTCGAGCTGCTCCTCGTTCATCTGGCCATGGCCGACAGCGATGCGCGCGTCCGGCACCAGCTTGCGCAGTCGGTTGGCGATCGTTTCGATTCCCTGAACGCGGTTGTTGACGAAGTACACCTGGCCACCGCGGTCGATCTCGCGCAGAATCGCCTCCTGGACGAGCCCGTCGTCATATTCGGTCACGTATGTCCGCACGGGCAGGCGCGCCTCAGGAGCAGTCTCCAGGACACTCATATCGCGTACGCCGACCAGACCCATGTGCAACGTCCGCGGAATAGGTGTCGCGGTCAGCGTCAGGACGTCGACTTCTTTGCGCAGCTGCTTCAACCGTTCTTTGTGAGCCACGCCGAAGCGCTGCTCCTCGTCGATGACGACCAGTCCCAGGTTCTTGAACTCGACATCGCGTTGCACCAGGCGATGCGTACCGATGCAGATGTCGATCGTGCCGTTTCTCAGACCCG
>DASYKL010000466.1:0-4188 GCA_035995405.1 Chloroflexota bacterium | reverse complement strand
TGACGCAGTTTTACAACCAGCTACAAGCCGCCACGGCGGCCGCCGAAAAAGTCTTTGAGCTGCTCGATGAGCCGGTAACCATCAACGAAGCAGCCCAGCCGGTGACCCTCCACCGTGTCGAAGGCGATGTCGAGTTCCGCGAAGTGACGTTCTCCTACGGCCGCGAGCCGGTCCTCGAGCGCGTCAGCTTCCACGCCAATCCGGGCGAAATGATCGCGCTGGTCGGCCACACCGGCGCCGGCAAGACGACCATCGCCAGTCTGTTGGCCCGTTTCTACGATCCGGTCGACGGCGCGATTCTGGTGGACGGCGTCGATTTACGTGACCTGTCCTTTGAGACCCTACGCCGGTCGATCGGGCTGGTCCTGCAGGACAACTTCCTGTTCTCCGGCACCATCGCCGACAACATCCGCTACTCCAGGCCGGACGCGAGCGACGAAGACATGATCGCCGCCGCCAAAGTGGCCAACGCGCACGACTTCATTGAACGATTGGCCCGCGGCTATCAAACACAAGTCCTCGAGCGCGCCGCCAACCTGTCGCTGGGCCAGCGTCAGTTGATCGCCATCGCCCGTGCCGTGCTAGCCGATCCACGCGTGCTGATTCTCGACGAAGCGACGTCGAACATCGACTCGCAAACCGAATTGTTGGTTCAGCAAGCGCTCGGAAAACTACTGGCCGGCCGAACGTCATTGGTCATCGCTCATCGTCTGTCCACAATCCGCGCCGCAGACGACGTCCTGGTCCTCGATGCCGGCCGAGTCGTCGAACGCGGCAGCCATCAACAGCTTTTGCGCCAACGCGGCTTCTACTACGATCTGTATCAGCAACAATTCGCGGAGCTTGTGCCCGCCTAGAAATAAATATCCGGGTCGGGACAGCTTGCAGCCCCCCGCCCCCGTTCACTGCTTCGTTCGCGAGCTCACTGCGCGCTCACTTCCGGGGCGACCCCCCGCTTAAGACGACCGCCGCCTCGCCCATCGCCGTTCGTCGCCGACTTGTGAACCGTGGGACCCCTCGGGCGACGGTGCGCTCACGAGGAGCAGCGTGCGCCGCAGCTACACCGCGCCGAGGCGGCGCTCCAGGAGCGTCCGCTCGGCGGCGTTCTGGGTGAGCGCTAACGCTTGTCGGTCGGCCGCCATGGCCTGTGCTTCGCGGCCGAGCGCACGCAGTAGCTCACCCCGCACCGCGTGCCACAAGTAGTACCCGCCCAGCGGCTCCGCCAGCGCCTCCACTTCCTCCAGGGCAGCCGCCGGGCCATGGACGTGCCGCACCGCCACCGCCCGATTCAAGCGCACGACCGCCGTCGGTGTCATCCGCAGCATCGCGTCGTAGAGCCCGAGCACTTGCGGCCAGTCCGTCTCTGACCACGAAGCCGCCTCGGCGTGCACCGCGACAATCGCCGCCTGGAGCTGAAACGGACCCGGTTTTCTGCCACGCGCCGCCGCCGCCAACAAGGCTTGCGCCTGGCCAAGCGCTTGCCGATCCCAGAGGGTCCGATCCTGGTCCTGCAACAACACAATCTGCCCTTGCTCGTCGAAGCGACTCGCCGCCCGCGCCAGGTGCAGCCGCATGAGCGCCAGCAACCCGAGCGGCTCCGGCTCGCCAGGCAGCAGCTTCACCAGCAAGCCGCACAGCCAGGCCGCATCATCAGCCAGATCTCGGCGCGTCGGTGCGCCAGGGCCGCTGCTCAGGTAGCCCTCGTTGAACAGCAAATAGAGTACCGCCAGCACTTCGCGCAGCCGCTCGTCGAGGTCCTCCGGCTCTGGCAGGCGATACCGGATGCCAGCCTCGACGATCTTCTTGCGCGCACGCAGCAAGCGTTTAGCGAGCGTCGCTTCCGACACGAGAAACGCACGCGCGATTTCGGCCGTCGTCAAACCGCACACGGCCCGCAGGGTGAGTCCGACCTGTGCCTCGCGCGCCAGCGCCGGGTGGCAGCAGGTGAAGATGAGCCGCAAGCGATCGTCAGGCTCCTGGGACAAGGGATACTCGAGCTGCATGAGTTTTTCTCGATACCGCGACTGGCGACGGACCAGGTCGAGCGCCCGGCGGCGGGCAACGGTGAATAGCCATGCGCCAGGCTGATCGGGGATCCCGTCGCGCGGCCAGCGTTCGAGCGCGACGAGCACCGCGTCCTGGACGACTTCTTCGGCCTGCGAAAAGTCGCCCAGCACCCGCATGAGCGCCGACGTCAGCCGCCCGGCCTCCTCGCGGAACACCACCACGACGGCCTGCCGTGACTGCTCGGCGTGGACCGCGAGACGTTCTTCGTTTCCACTCGGTGACGACCGCTCGCTGTCGGCCTCGCCGAGTCGCGCCCTGGCCGCCGCGGCGCTCAGGGCCGCCGCGGGGTCCTCAACTGCGCGGTCCTCAGCGGCGCGGTCGTCAGCGGCGCCCGTCAGCGTTGGGGCGCCTCCATGACTGGCCGGACCTCGATGATCCCGCGCGGTGGCCACGTCTTGGCCATCTTCAGCGCCGTGTCGAGATCCTCCGCATCGATTACCGCGAACCCACCGATCGACTCCTTGGCCTCGATAAACGGCCCGTCGGTCACCAGCGGCGCCGATTCGCCATTGAACCTGATGGTCGTCGCCGACGACGGTGGCTGCAGCCGCGAAAAGCTGGTCACTTTGTGCGCCTGCAGCCAGGCAAACACCTCACCGCTGAGGCGTACCCGCTCCGCCTCCGACATCTGCTCGAACCGCTCCGCGTCGTCCTCTGTCGGACAGAACATCAGCATGTACTTCATGGTGGTGGACGAAAAACTCCTTTCACCTTAGTACGACGAACGAGCGCCCCGCCCACAAGACACCCGGCGTGGCAGTTTCTGGCAGTCATCCGCAACCATCTGGCGGTCGTGGCGTCATTAAGGTAAAGCCATGGACAGATTCACCGCCCTGATCGCCAGCGGCGTCGTCGCGTTGGTCGTCGCGGGCCTCGCCGTCACGCAGGTCGCTCGCGGACGCGAAACCCCGCCCGACCTGAGCACGCCCAGCGGAGTGGTGCTGGCGTATGCCGTCGCCGAGCAGCGCGGTGACGGCGTGACCGCGTGGAACTTGCTCGCGCCATCGACTCAGGCTCGCGGCGACCGCGATCGATTCATCGCCCGCGTCGCGAGTACTGGTGCCCGCGACCGCGAATACCTGACCGTCGAAGATGCAAACATCGACGCCGACGGCGCCAGCGTCTTTCTGGTCCAAACCTTTACCGGTTCCGGTGGTCTGTTCGGCTCGACGAGCTGGTCCAACCGCGTGAGCGTGCGGCTGGCACGCGTTGGCAACGACTGGCGGATCACCGTGCCCGCGGACGACTACGCTCTGTCGTTCAGCAAACCGTGAGCGAGGGTCACCGCGCATGACGACGATCCGCCGTATTTACGCCTACCTCCTGGCGTTCGCCGGGCTAGCCATCGTCGCGATCGCCGCCGCGAACCTGGCCCAATTGCTCATCGACGTCGTGCTACACGCCAGTATCACGTCCAGCGACGGCTACGTCCGCAACACAGCGGCGTTGCACGGCGCCGCGGCGTTGGTCGGACTGCCGGTGTGGTGGCTGCACTGGCGCTGGATCGAGCGCACCGTGCAGGCCGACCCGCCGGAGCGAACGAGTGCCTTGCGGGCCCTGTATCTCTACGTCGTTTTAGCTGGCGCCGCGATCGCGCTGGCGGTCTCGTTCAACGATGCGCTGCGGCACCTGTTCGAGGGGCTCGTCGATGTGCCAGTCGGCGCTGGTGGGACCGATGCGGTGCTCCGACCGCTGCCATTCAGCGTTGTCGGTGCGGTGGTCTGGCTGGCCCACTGGCGTCTGGCCGCGACGGATCGCGCTGTTGGCGACGAGAGCAGCCGGGTGGCCGTGCTGCGGCGGCTGTACCTGTACGGCGCGTCGTTTGTCGGGCTGCTGGTGCTGCTGGTGAGCACGCAAGCGGTGATCGAGAACCTGTGGCATGTTGCGCTGTCCGCGTTTGGCAGCACCGCCGCGAGGTCGGGCGCCGGCAGTGCAGTGGGCCTCGCGGCGGCCGCGCTCGCCGCGCCGCTAGCGACAGCGTTGGTGGGTCTCGGGGTGTGGCTGAGCCACTGGCTAGTCCTACCAGCGGGCCTGCGGCGCCCGGCGATGGATCTGCGCTTGGTGCCCGATGACGCGGCGCGGGCTGCAACGGGTGGATTCATCTCATCCGACGTTGTGGCG
>DASYKL010000465.1:0-4052 GCA_035995405.1 Chloroflexota bacterium | reverse complement strand
TGGCGTCTGTTGGCTGATGCCGGAGTCCGCAAGCGGCCCGTCGCGGCCTCTCGCACTATTGCCGCTAAGCCTGGCGCAGCAACAAGTACGGCAGACACAGCGCGACGAGCGCGACCCGTGGCGGCCGCCGCGGCGCCTCGCATGGCGCGACGGCGACTCGAGGATGAGGCACCCATTCAAAACTTTGCGCTCGAGCTGACCGAGGCTCTGGATGATGGCGATGTGATGGTGCCGCCGCTGCGGCCCACTGCGCGTGGCTTCCGCTCGCCAACGAGCACGCCCCCGGACAGTGACCCGGATATGTTCGCCATCCGCCTGGCCAAGGCGCTCGAGGCGATTTCGTCCGCTCAAGGGGAGACCGAGCACACTACTTCCGAGCACGATTCCAGTGCGTCGACATCCGCGCCGGCCCGCTTTGGGGCGTGGCTGCGAGCGCTGGACAAGATGCCGCCGATTCGGCTGCCGATCGGACCAGCTATTCCGTGGCGCGTCGGGTTGCCGGCGCTGATCGCAATCGTGGCGGTGATGTTTTTTGTGTCTCGGCCGAGCGATAGCCCGCGAGCAGATACTCCTGGGGTGCGCTTGCCTGCGCAAGAGACGTACGCCGTCCAGCAACAGGCGCCGCTGTTTGCGGCGCAGGTTGAAGACCCGGTGGCGGCGGCGCCAGTGCCCGCAGCAACGCCGCAGCCGATTGGCGTCCAGGAGCCAGCGGGAATGGGCTTCGACTTCTTCGACGTCGGCATCAAGTTGGCGGCGGTTCTGGGCCTGGCCTATGGCAGCTTGCTGCTCTTGAAGAAGACAGGCATGGGCGGTGCCGCGGCGCTGATCAAAGGCAACCAGTTAGAAGGCATGCGCGTGGTGTCCACGCTCGCGCTGGCGCCGAATCGGTCGGTGCACGTGCTCCAGGTACCTGGTGGGAAGATGCTGCTGGTCGGTGCCACGCCGAACGCGGTCAGCCTCCTCGCTGAACTCGATCAAGACGAAGCTGTTTAGGACTCAGTACCTCTGGGCGGTCCGGTCGGGCCTCCAATCTCTACTGAGATGACCGACCTGGGCCGAATACTGCGGCCACGATGTTGATGCGGATTGTGCGTGGGCGTTCGGCGCTAGCGGCTCTTGGGCTTGCCGGTTTTTCACTTCTCGCGGGTGCTTCCAGCGCCTTCGCTCAGAGCGCGAGCATCAACGCTCCTGGCGTCAAAGTCGAGCTTGGCGGCGGCGGCACTGATAACGGGACTGCCCTGCAGTTCTTCCTGCTGCTGACCGTTCTGAGCCTCGTGCCAGCCATCTTGATGATGGTCACCAGCTTCGTCCGCATCACCATCGTTCTGAGCTTCGTACGCAACGCGATCGGCACGCAGCAGATGCCACCAAACCAGGTCCTCGTCGGCCTCGCCCTGTTCTTGAGTATGTTCGTCATGGCTCCCACCTGGCAGCGCATCAACACCGACGCCGTCCAGCCGTACATGTCCAACCAGATGTCGGCAGACGTGGCCTTCGATCGCGGCAGCCAACCCTTACGCGAATTCATGTTCAAGCAAGTCCGAGAACGCGACCTGGCGCTCTTTATTCAGGTCGGCAACCTACCGCAACCCAACACCCAGGCCGACGTGCCGACCTACGTGCTGGTGCCGGCGTTCATGATTAGCGAACTGAAGACCGCCTTTCAGATGGGCTTCATGGTCATGGTCCCGTTTCTGGTGATCGACATCGTGGTCTCGAGCGTCCTGATGTCGATGGGCATGATGATGTTGCCGCCAGCCAGCATTTCGCTGCCGTTCAAGCTGCTGCTGTTCGTCATGGCTGATGGCTGGCACCTGATCGTCCGTTCGTTGGTGACCTCGTTTTCATGACCGAACAACTCGCGATAGACACCGCCCGCAACGCGTTCATGATCGCCCTGCAGATTGGCGGTCCGCTGCTGATCGGCAGCCTCGCGGTCGGCATGCTGGTGAGCGTCTTCCAGGCAGTCACCCAGATCAACGAAGCAACACTGTCGTTTGTCCCCAAAGTGCTCGTCATCGCGGGTGCCCTGGCGGTCCTCGGGCCGTGGATGGCGCAGACGCTCATCAGCTACCTGGTCGGGACTTTTAACTCTCTGCCGGCGCTCGCCCACTGACGTGCTGCCCAATGCCCTGTCGATCCCGATCGGTCCCGTCGAAGCGTTCGTTCTGATCGCAACTCGCGTCCTGGCTGTGCTCATGACCTGCCCGGTGATGAGTCTCAAGAACGTGCCCCTGCAAGCCAGATTGGGTCTCGGATTGTTCACCGCGCTGGTTCTGGTCCCGGTTGTTGCCAAGGACGGGGTTCCTGACGGCGTAACCGTCACCTGGGCCACGTTGGCGGGCGAGCTCCTCGTTGGTGCGTTGTCTGGCTTTGCGGCGACTGTGGCCTACACGGCGATCGCATTCGGCGCCAGCTTGCTCGACCTGCAGGCGGGCTTCTCGATGGCATCGACGTACGACGCCTCGTTTGGCACGCAGGGCGCCACGCTCGAGCGTTTTTACAGCACGCTGGCGGCACTGGTGTTCTTCCAGACTGACGCGCACCACCTGGTCATCCAGGCCATCGTGCAGCTCTTCACCATCGTGCCGTTGGGTGGCTTCACGCTCACGCGAATCAGGCCTGACTTCCTGGCGCAGGTTGCCGCGAGCTCGTTCATCGTTGCGCTGGAGCTGGTGTTTCCGATCATGGTGGCGCTGTTGCTTACCGACATTGCGCTGGCCGTGCTAGCGCGCGTGGCGCCGCAGTTCGGCATCTTCCAGATCGGTCTGCAGCTGAAGGTCCTGGTCACCCTGCTAGCGCTGATCGTCACGATGCCGCTGGTCGTACCGCGTATCCATGGTCTCCTGGCAGGGATGCTGGGTGTCTCGGTGGCCATTCTCAAGTGAGCGGCGAGCGCACAGAAGCAGCTACACCGCGACGGCTCGAGCAGCTGCGAGGTGAGGGTCGTGCGCCGCGTAGTCCCGAGCTGGGGTCGTCGATCGGCCTGCTGGTCGGCCTCATTATTTTGCAGAACACTGCCGCCAGCGCTGGCATGCACTTGCAAGCGTTGCTCACGGGTGCACTGTCCGATTTCGGCACGACTGGCCGGGCGCAGGACATCGATCTGTTGTGGGCCCAGCAAGCGTTTGGTAAGGCTGGCCAGGCGTGGTTCCTGAGCGTCGCGCCGCTGCTGATCGTGCTGCCCGTTCTGGGGATCGGCGTCGGTCTGGCCCAGGGGGACATCTTCAGCTTCAAGAGCATGCTGCATTTCGACACGCTGAACCCGATGAGTGGCGTCAAGCGCCTGTTCTCGTTGCAAGCGCTGGTTGGTTTGGGACGGTCGTTGGCGAAGGTGACGTTGGTCGGCGGGTTGACGTGGCGGGCCTTGCTGGACACCGCGGCGCGGCTGCCGTCGATTGACGGGAGCACCGACCCGCGGGCAATGGGTGCGTTCATCGGGCAAGCCGTTCTGGACGTCGGGATTCCGGCGGCCGAGGTGCTGCTCGCTCTGGCGTTTGCGGATTACGCGTACCAGCGCTGGAATTTTGCTCGCTCGGCGCGCATGAGCTTGCAAGAGGTGAAAGAAGAGCACAAGCAGCAAGACGGCGATCCGATGCTGAAGGGTCAGATTCGGGCCAGGCAGCGCGCGATGGCCAAACGGGGACGGCAGATAGAAGACGTGCCGCAGGCGACGGTTGTGGTGACCAACCCGACGCATATCGCCGTAGCGCTGCAGTACCAGCCTGGGATGCCGTCGCCGAAAGTACTGGCGGTTGGTGCGGATTTGATTGCCGAGAAGATCAAACAAGTCGCCCGCGCGGCAGGCGTGCCGTGCGTCGAAAACGTCCCCCTGGCGCGGGGCCTGTTCAAGGCCGTCCAGGTCGGGGATGAGATCCCTGTCGAGCTGTACCAGGCCGTGGCTGAGGTCCTGGCGTACGTCTACAGCCTCAAGCGCAAGCGCCGCCGCGCTGCATAAGACTCGGTACTAACGGCGATCTGATACAGGCGCCGCCTCCCTACTGACTATGGCCTGTCCGGCCGCAGACTCCGACCACTGTGGAAGTGGTTCT
>DASYKL010000464.1:0-4514 GCA_035995405.1 Chloroflexota bacterium | reverse complement strand
CTGGTCCAGGATGCGACCGCGGGCCTGGCTCAGACGCTCGTCGGCTACGCGTGGGTTGGCCGGGTCCTGACTGAGATCGTTGGCGCGCCAGACCTGCCAATAGCCCAGCGCCAGAGCAATGACGACAAAACCAGCAAGCAGACCGATGGCGACACGGCGCACGTTGGCGCGGAGCTCGTCAAGCACGAGCCAGTGAGGCCTCCTCGTGTGAGATACGCAGCAGCAAGCCAACGATCAACAGGTTGGCGACCACCGAGCTGCCGCCATAACTGACAAACGGCAGCGTGATACCGGTCAGGGGAATCAGCTCTAGTGTGCCGGCCAGGATGATCAGCGCCTGCAAGCCGAGCACTGACGTCAGGCCGGCCGCCAACAAGGCGCTGAAGCCCGAGCGCGCGTTGAGGGCAATGGCGAAGCCGCGGGCGACGAGCAGCACGAACAGGCTGACGACTGCCAGCGTGCCAGCCAGGCCTAGTTCCTCACCGACCGCGGCAATCACAAAGTCGGTATGGACGGCCGGGATGTAGCGCGGCGAGCCCATATCGAGGCCAGTGCCGAGGATGCCACCCGAGCCGAACGCATACAGCGCCTGGACGAGCTGGTACCCGAGCGTGTCGCGGTGTGACCACGGGTCGAGCCAGATCACGACTCGCGTGTGGACATGCTCAAACAACTGGCTGGCGAGGGCGCCGCCAAGGATGAGCAGGACCGCGCCGACCAGCACGTAACTGGTCCGACCGCTGGCGATGTAGAGCATGGTCAGCAGGATCGTCGAGAAGAGCAGAGCTGGGCCGAGGTCCTTCTGGAACCAGAACAGGGCGAGTGCGGCGCCGACCATGACCAGAATGGGCGCCAGGTACGGCAGGGGCGGGAGAACGAGTTTGCCGACACGTTGGCCGGCCAGCGTCAGCAACTCGCGGTACTCCTCGAGGTAGGCCGCCAGGAAGATCACCAGCAGCAGCTTGACGATCTCGGTTGGCTGGATGCTGAGCGGGCCGACGACGAACCACAAGGCGGCGCCGCTCCCGTTTGGATCGCGCCCGAAGACCAGGGTGAGGACCTGGAGGAGAATGGCCAATGTGGCCCAGGTGTAGCGATATTTTCTCAGCCAGCCAATCGAGGGGAGCAGGCTGACCAGAGTCATCGCGCCGAGACCGACTACGACCCAGACCCCTTGGCGCGGCCCGAAGCCAGGCTCGAGACGCGAGGTCATGAGCTGGCCGAGAGCCGCCAGCGTGGCGGCGATCGGGAGGATGAAGGGCTCCGCGAGAGGCACTTTGAGCCGCGCCCAAAGCGCGGCGCCAAAAAGCCCGCCAGCAAAGAGCGCAGCACCCGTGAGGACCTGCCAATCGACGTCCTGGCGTCTGACCAGAGCCAGAAGGACCAGCCCGACGGCCAGGAACGCGACAGGGAAGACCAGCAAGAAGCTGACGTAGCGTGTTCCGCGCGCAACGTTGCGCCGGCCGACAGGGCGGGCAGCAACGGCCACTAGGCGATCGCTCGGCGAGACAACATCGTAGGCATGATCTCAAACTTAGCTAGTGACGGTTATAGTTCGGCGCAAGATGCCGACCAAAGCGACCGTTGCCGCGCTGCGGACGCGGCCAGAGCGCGTGCTCGACGACTACGCGCGCCTGACCCAGCTCGCTGGCGCACGCGATTTTCTGGCACCGAATACGACCACCATCCTCAAGGACAACATCTCCTGGCATTTCCCTTTCCCCGCTGCCAACACCACACCCTGGCAGCTGGAAGGCACGGTCAAGGCGCTGCGGGCTGAAGGCTTCGACGATCTGGTCTGTGTCCAGAATAAGACGGTCGTGACCGACGCCTTCAAAGGCGAAGACCTCAACGGCTATCTGCCGATTTTCAAGGGCTACGGCATCCCCGTTCTGTACAACTTCAAAGACGAGGACATGCGCTGGGTTCGGATCGAGCCCACCGCCAAGATGCTCGTTCTCGACCGCATTTTCCCTGAAGGTATCCACGTGCCGGACTTCTTCTTCGGCAAGAACATCGTCCACCTGCCGACGATCAAGTGCCACATCTACACGACCACAACGGGGGCGATGAAGAACGCCTTCGGCGGCTTGCTGAATACGCGGCGTCATTACACGCACAGCTGGATCCACGAAACACTGGTTGATCTCCTGGCGATCCAGAAGGAGATCCACAGCGGCATCTTCGCCGTGATGGATGGCACGACCGCTGGCAACGGCCCGGGCCCACGGACGATGTACCCGGAGATCAAGAACGTCGTGCTGGCCAGCGGTGATCAGGTGGCCATCGACGCCGTCGCCGCCAAGCTGATGGGTTTCGATCCACTGACAATTCCCTACATTCGGCTAGCCCACGAGCGGGGCCTGGGCGTCGGCGACCCACGTGATATCGACCTGGTCGGCGATACCGATCTGGCCAACGAGTCGTGGAATTTCCGGGTCGGCGATAACGGCGCCAGTCGCATCGGCGACATCGTCTGGTTCGGCGCACTGAAGCCTGTCCAGAACGTGCTGATGCGCACGCCGCTGGTGAACCTGTTCATCCTGGGATCCGAGGTCTACCACGACTACTACCGCTGGCCGGCCCGCGACCGCCGCGTGTTCGAGAGCTGGCTGGCGAATACGCCCTGGGGCCAGATGTTTCAGCAATACCACCAGCAAGGTGTGCTGGGCGGGCCCCAGCTCGCGCCGACTGCCTAGCCACTCGTCGCCAGTGGCGCGGAACTTGCAAGGCGCCCCGGTTCAAGCTGTCGTGGTCACACGCTCGGCGGCGGGTCTAACGAGGGGTGGGACGAGGTGCAGTTGAGCCGCGAGGAGGACCAGGAGCCGGGAGCGGCTGAAATAGAAGAGTTCATGTCTGTGGCGGCCCACGATCTGCGAAATCCGATCGCGGTGGTGCGCGCTTCGGCGCAGATGGCGCAGCGACAGATCGGACGAGGTGATCCGGAGGGCGCGCACCGTCGGATGGGCGCCATCGTCGAGCAAACTGACCGCTTGACCGAAGTGCTGGAGATGTTCCTGGATGCGGCGCGCATTGGGGCGACCCGACTGCCGCTGCGGCCCGAGCACATGGATCTGCGCGACGTGATCGACGCGGCCACGGAGAAAGCGCGAGCAATGATCGGCGAGCATGGCGATCGGGTCATCGAGGTCGACGTACCTGAGGCGCTGGCTGGCTCGTGGGACCGCGCCCGAGTGGTCCGCGCGATACACGCATTGATCGCCAACGCGCTGTTGTATGGCGATCCAAGCGCCCCGGTGCGTGTGTGTGCGCGCTGTGTTGGCGGGCGCGTCCAGGTCGACGTCAGCGGTGGCGGGCCAGGCCCCGATAGGGAAGAAACGACGCATCTGTTTGAGCGCTTCTACCGCGGCCGCAGCGCCGCCAATGCGGGCCACTCCGGCTCAGGTCTGGGCCTGTTCACCGCCCGCGGCATAGCCCGCATGCACGGCGGCGACGTCCGCCGGATCGAAGGCGACCGCTTTCAGATCGAGCTGCCCTTGTCCGACTAGCGGCCAAGGCGGCACGATGGCCAAGCCAGAGCGCGCCGCGCTAAGAAAAGGCCCCGGTCTCAGCGCGGCGCGTTGACTTGATCAGCGTCACGCGGCCCGCGAACACACGACGGGTATGTATCGCGGCGCGCTGCTGATAGGTAAACGGTAGCGTCGCCTCAGAGCCGCCTCTATGTGCAATCGTGCACATTCTGAACATCAGCGCTTGAACCGTCAGCTGTCGCGACGAATTACCCGCCGCGCTTTCAAGTCGAACCGCGGCAAGCTGCCCGCCGCCACGAGCTCACACGGCACGCGCAACAGGAGACGGTCGTGCAATCGATCTGACACTTGTTCCGCCAAGCCACGCTCGTTGCCGGGTAGCGGCTCGAGCAAGATGCGCAGCTCGACCATTGAACGTTCCGAGAACACTTCAATGCGGAACTCACTCACTTCGGGAAACTCGCGCAGCACGCCCTCGATCGCGCTCGGAAAAATGTTTACTCCGCGGACGACCACCATGTCGTCAGCGCGGCCGAGAATCCCGCCCGCAAGACGCGCAAAAGTCCGCCCACAACGACACGGGCTGTCGTTGATTTCGACCAGGTCGCCGGTGCGATAACGGATCAAGGGCATGCCGGCGCGGCCGAGGTTGGTCGCCACCAGCTCACCCTGTTCGCCCGCCGCGACCGGCTGCAACGTCAGCGGATCGATGACCTCGAATATGAACTCTGACTCGATCAGGTGGACCCCATCGCGCTCCTGGCAGGTGAAGCCGGTGGCGCCGAGCTCGGTCATGCCAGTGTGGTCATGGCACTGGGCGCCGTAAGCCTGCTCGATGCGGGCCCGTATGCCCGGCACACTGGCGCCTGGTTCACCGGCTTGGATCGTGGCGTGAATGGGCGTGCTCGCCAGGTCGATGCCTGATTGCGCCGCCAGCTCGGCCATCCGCAGCGCGTAGGTGGGCGTGCAACACACCACGGTCACGTCGTTGTCGAGTATGGCTCGCAGCCGCTGTTGGGTCTG
>DASYKL010000463.1:0-7252 GCA_035995405.1 Chloroflexota bacterium | reverse complement strand
TTCTCGATCGTCGGCCAGTCGATGGGCGGCCACAACGGCATGTATCTGGCGGCGACGTATCCCGAGCGGATCGAGCGCCTGGTCATTTCGGACGTCGAACCACTCTTCGATCTGCAACTGATGGCGTTCCTACGTGAAGCGACTGAGCTGCCGACATTTTCGAGCGTCGAAGAGGCCGCTGAAGGAGCCCGCGCGCGAAGCACCCGAGCCTCGATCGAGACGCTGCGGGAACGGAGCAGTCAGGCGCTCAAGCCGACGGCCAACGGACGATTGACGATGAAATACGACCTGTGGGCACCCAAGCGCTGGGAGCCACTGGACCTGTGGCCGCTGCTCGGGCAGATCACCTGCCCCGTGCTCCTGCTGCGCGGGTCCGACAGTCCGGTATTGCGCCAGGACATGGCCGAGGCGATGGTCCAGCAGATACCAAACGCCGAGTTGCGCGTGGTGCCTGACGCTGGCCACGGCATCGGCATGGACAATCCGGCCGTGTTCGAGTCGACGATTCGCGAGTTTCTACTGGCTGAAGGGTGAACGCCAGGCATCGCCGAGCAGGTTGATACCGAACACCGTCCAGATAATGGCGAGCCCCGGAAAGACGGCCGTCCACCAGGCTATGGCAAAGACGTCGCGGGCCTCGCTGAGCATGCTGCCCCAGGCCGGAATGGGTGGCCGCACGCCCAGACCGAGAAAGCTCAGCGACGCTTCGGCCAGGATCATGGCCGACATGTTCAGCGCAGCGATGACCAGTACTGGCCCGAGTGCGTTAGGCAGGATATGGCGCAGCAGGATGCGGCTGCTGCTGGCCCCCATCGCTCTGGCGGCCGTCACGAACTCGCTCTCGCGCAAGGTCAGCGTCTGACCGCGCACGACGCGGGCATACTGCACCCAGCCCATCACCCCGAGCAGCAGGACGATGGTCGTGGGCGATGGGCCGACGACGGACAGCACGCCGACGGCGAGCACGATCGGCGGAAAGGCCAACTGGGCGTCCGCCAGACGCATCAGGACGTCGTCAGTCCAGCCGCGCCAGAAGCCGGCCAGAAGACCGAGCGTGACGCCGATCAGCCCGGCCAGGACGACGGCTGCACCGCCGACGGCGAGTGACGTGCGGGCGCCGAAGATCACCCGGCTGAGCAGGTCGCGGCCCTGGTAATCGGTACCCAGGGGATAGGCTGGGTCGGCACCTTTCAACCAGGCTGGCGGCAGCAGCGAGCGTGACAGCTCCTGGTCGTCAAACGGGTGCGGCGCCAGCAGCGGCGCGGCGATCGCCACGAGTACGACGACAACGGTCATCGCCAGGCCGATCTGGCCCCGCAGGGGGAGGCGTCGACCGCGACGGCTGGCCTCAGCGGTGGCGCTCGTCGATGCAGGGATCGACGCAGGCGGCGCGGCGACAGCTGATTCGGTCATGTGCGTCAGTAGCGGATGCGCGGGTCGAGATAGCGGTACCCCAGGTCGACCAGCAGGTTGAGCCCGATGAAAATCGAGCCGATGACCAGCACCAGCGCCCGCACCAGCGGCAGGTCGCGGGCGGTGACGCCCTCCATCAGCAGCCATCCCGCGCCTGGCCAGGCAAAGATGGTTTCGACAATCACCGAGCCGCCGATCAGCGCCCCGAACTGCAGCGCGATCATGGTCACAGTCGGCCCCGATGCGTTGCGCAAGACGTGGCGTAGTTGAATGGCGCGTTCGGTCAAGCCTTTACTGCGCGCGGTGGTGACGTAGAGCTGGTGCATCTGTTCTGCGACGCCGGCGCGCGTCAGTCGCGTAACCAGGCCGATGCTGTGGGCTGAGAGGGCCAGTGTCGGCATGATCAGATACTGCGGTCCACCGCTGCCGCCTACGGGCAAGATGCGCAAGCCATCGCCCAGCAGCAGGATCAGCATCAGCGCAATCCAGAAGCTGGGTAACGAAATGGTCAGCAGCGCCAGGATGGTGCTCAGCGTGTCGAGCGTCGAGCCCTCGCGGACGCCGGTCGCGACGCCCAGCGGCACGCCGATGACGATCGCCAGCAGGATCGACGCCGTCGCGAGAATCAGCGTCAGCGGCAGCTTCGAGGCGATCAACGGCAGCACCGCCTGGTTGAACTTGATCGATTGGCCGAAGTCGCCAGTCAGGGCATGACCGACGAACAGTGCGTATTGGACAGGCACTGGCTGGTCGAGCCCGAGCTCGTGACGCAGTACCTGGCGGTCGGCATCGCTGGCGTGGATCGGCATCATCATCGTCACGGGGTCACCTGACAACAGGACGAGCGCGAACGCCATCACGCTGATCACAAACAGGACGACGATCGACTGCAGCAGGCGTGCGACAACGAAGTTAGCCATGCTCAGCGGCCGCGAAAATAGGGCAGGACCTCGCGGCCCAGGACGTCAATGGCTTCGAGCGGGTCGGGCCCCAGGGGCGGCCCGAAACTGAGGTGTCTGGCGCCCTGTGACACGAGGTGCTCCAGGCGTGGGATCAGCTCGGCGGCCGAGCCGGCAATGCCGATCTGCAGCATGGCGGGCGTAACCAGAGCCATGGCCCGCTCGGGATCGCGGTCGACCATCATTGCCTGCTGGATCGGCTCGAACTCGGCCCGCTCGACGCCCAGACGCTTCAAGATGAGCGGGCTGAGCGCGTGGCCGTAATATGCCACCTTTTGGCGGAGCGCGTTTTCCGCCGCGGCGCGGTCTGTCGAGACCGAGCACCAGATGCACGCGGCCAGGTCAAGCGAAGCCAGGTCGCGCCCTGCCTGAGCTGCGCCACGCTTGACATAACCCAGGACGTCTGAGAAATGCTCGGGCGGGAACAGCAACGGCAAGCCGCCATCAGCAGTCGAGCCGATCAGCTCGAGCATGCGCGGGCTCATCGCCCCCACGTAGATCGGTATCTGTCGCGCAGGAAAGCGCAGGTATGCCTCGCCCGTCCAGCCATTCAGAAAGCGGCCGTCAGGGTGGCTGCGGTCGCCAGTGAACAGGCGGCGCAGGGCAGCGATCGTTTCGCCGACAGCCGCCACGGGTTTGTCGGCGTGCAGCCCGACCCAGTTGAGAAAATCATTGGCGCCGCTCGACAGCCCGAGTAGGAGTCGCCCACCGCTCAGCTCGTCGAGCGTGGCCGCGGCCATCGCCATCTCGGCCGGGTGCTCGGTGTACGGGTTGACGATACAGGTCCCCAATTGGATGCGTTCCGTCGCCTGCGCGCAGGCCGCGAGAATAACCCACACGCTTCTGAGAAACAGGTCGTCGCTGACCCAGAACGCGTCGAAGCCGGCCTGTTCGGCGCGTCGCGCCAACTCTGGATAGGTGGCCAGCGGCAGGTCGTTGTTGAAGCGGAGACTGAAGCGCACCCTGGCGGGTTATCGGTCGGTCACGGCTGGACGATGACGGCGTCGGCTTCGATCTCGACCAGGCGATCCTCGACCAGTCCGCTCACGGCAATCAGTGTGTTGGCCGGTCGAATCTCGCCAAAGACCTCACCGTGAGCCCGCGCGGCGTCGCGCCACAGGTCGATATTGCTGACGTAAACGCGCGTGCGGACGACATCTGACAGCGAGGCCCCTGCTTCGCGCAAGGCGGTTTCGATCTTGGCCAGGATGTAGCGGGCCTGCTCGTAGGCGCTGTCGCCACCCTGCAGGTTGCCGTGCTCGTCGCTGGCGGTCGTCCCGGACACCCACACGCTATTGCCCAGCCGTACCGCGCGGGAAAACCCAGCGATGGACTCCCAGGGTGTACCGGTGGAAACGAGCTGGCGCTGCACGTCGGCCATTCTACGGGCCACGCTACCCTGGCCAGGCCATGACCCACCAGCTGCCGCCGTTGTACGCCCAGTTCACCGACTGGTACCTGCTGTTGACCGCGCCACAAGACTACGCAGAAGAGGCGGCTTTTTACCTGCGAGCGCTCACGGATGCGTTGGGGTCGACGCCCGTGTCGCTGTTCGAGCTGGGGGCGGGTTCGGGCAACAATGCCTGCCACTACAAACGCGCCATCCCTGACGTGACGTTGAGCGATCTTTCGGCAGCGATGCTCGCTCTCAGCGAGACCCAGAACCCAGAGTGTCAGCACGTCGTGGGCGATATGCGGACGCTGCGCGTTGGGCGCGAGTTCGACGCCGTTTTCGTTCACGACGCGGTGTCGTACCTGACCACAGCAGCTGACTTGCGTCAGGCGCTGGAGACGGCGTTTGTCCACTGTCGACCGGGCGGCGTGGCGCTGTTCGCGCCAGACGCCATTCGGGAAAACTTCCAGGCGGATACCGACCATGGCGGACACGATGGCGCAGACGGCCGAGCGCTGCGCTATCTCGAATGGACTTCCGACCCTGACCCGTCCGATTCGACCTATCTACGGGACTACACCTATGTCATGCACGAGCCTGGTCGACCGGGCCGCGTGGCGTACGAGCAGCACGTCCAGGGTTTATTCAGTGAAGCCGACTGGCTGCGCCTCCTGGCCGAGGTCGGATTTACGGCGGTTGCCGTGCCCTTTCAACACTCTGAGGTGGACTATCAGCTGATCGTCTTTGTTGGTCGCAAACCCGTCTGAATGCTGACGCCCTAGCTGAGCGGCGGCTGGCTGGCAGCGAGAGCTTCCCAAACGCGGGCCGCGCTCAGCGGCATGTCCAGGTCGGTCACGCCGAGCGGACGCAGGGCATCCAGCGCCGCGTTGACGACGACCGCCATCGCTGGTGTGATGCCGCTTTCGCCGCCGCCTTTGATGCGTAAAGGGTTGGCCGGTGTCGGGTCTTCGGCGAAGACGGTATTAAACGCCGGCAGGCCAGCTGCTCTGATCAGGGCGTAGTCGAGAAAGCTCGCCGACAGCACCTGCGCGTTGGCCGGATCGAACCTCACGCTCTCGCTCAGCGCCTGGCCCAGGCCCTGGACGATGCCGCCATGGACCTGGCCATGGAGGATGAGTGGGTTGATCGGCTGGCCGACATCGTCCACGCAGGTATAGCGGGTAATCTCCAGCGCGCCCGTCTCGGGGTCGATCTCGAGCTCGCACACGGCGGCCCCAGTGGGGTGGGCAGGCAGGCGGCCCGTGAATGCCGCTTCAGCGGTCAACGTCGTGCGGCGGGCGATCTCGAACAGGCCCACGGTCCGATCGGGGTCGAATTCGTCGAGCTGGTCGCGCACGGACGCGCACGCCTCGACCAGCAGTGTGCCGACGAGCCGCATCGAGCGATCCGAATGTGTCCCCCCACCGCCAGTTACTCGTTCGGTATCGCCGGTCACCAGGTCGACCTGGTCGGGACGAATCTCCAACAGGTCCGCGACCACCTGGGCAAAGGCGGTGGCGTGGCCCTGGCCGGTCGATTGGGTGCCGGTGATCAGCTCGACGCGGCCTGTCGGCAGGACGGTGAGCCGCACACGCTCGTGCGGCGCGCCGACGGGCGCCTCGACGTAAGTGGCCACGCTGATACCGGCCAGTCGGCCGCGTTGCTTGGCCGTGGCGCGGCGTTGGGGGAAGCCAGACCAGTCGGCGAGGTCGAGGACCTGACTCAGGTTGCTGGCGAACGCGCCGCTGTCGAACGTCAGGCCCAGTGCGGTCTGGTACGGCAGCTGGTCGGGTCGAACCAGGTTGCGGCGGCGCAGCTCGGCCCTATCGAGCGTCAGGCGATCCGCGGCGATGTCCAGGAGCCGCTCCAGGACGTACATTGCTTCAGGCCGGCCGGCGCCACGGTAGGGACCGGTAGGCACGGTGTTGGTCAGCGCGGCGCGGACGCCGACGCTCGCCCGCGGTATGTCGTAGGCGCCAGTCATAACGCGCGCCGCGTTCGACAGCGGGACGTATGAGCCGCTGTAGGCGCCAACGTTGAACAGGAAATCGACGCTGAGGGCGCAGATGCGGCCATCGTGGGTCAGGCCCAGGCGAGCCTTGACGTGCGCGTCGCGACCCTGAAAGTCGCTCAGAAAGGCTTCGGTGCGGTCGCTGGTCCAGCGCACTGGCCGGCCGACACGTTTGGCGGCCCAGACCACGATGACCTGTTCAGGGTAGAGGCTGGTGCGTGGGCCGAAGCCGCCGCCGACGTCGGGGCTGATTGCCCTAACCTTTTCGAGCGGCACGTTCAGCGCCGCGGCCAGGCTGGCTCGTTGGCGGACGACGCCCTGGCTGCCGGCGATCATCAGGTAGGTCTGGGTACTTGGATCGAAGGTGCCGATGGCTGAGCGCGGCTCGATCTGGGCGTTGGCGATGCGCTGAATGCGAAAGTCGTGCTCGACCGTGACGGCTGCGCCGGCCAGCGCTTGTGTGGTTGCGTCGGGATCGCCAAAGCTGGCGGCGACGGCGAGGTTGTCTGGCGCGGCCTCGGTCAGGCGCGGCGCATGGTCGGCCAGTGCCGCGTGGGCGTCTGAGACGGCGGCCAGGAGGGCGTACTCGACGGTCACCTGGTCGGCGGCGTCGCGGGCTGCGGCGGGGGATTCGGCAATCACGACGGCCAGCGCTTCGCCCGGGTACCTGACCCGCTCATGGGCCAGCGGCAGCTGGGGCTCGTCCAATGGCGGCCGGGTGTCTGTTGGACCGAAGGCTGGCCGGGTGTAGTCGATCGTGTCCGCTGGCACCGGGGCGTGGCGGAGGCCGACGCAGCCATCGGCAAGGTAATCGGCTGCCGTGAGAACCGCTACAACGCCTGGCGCTGCCTGGGCGGCGGTCAGATCGATGGCCAGCACGCGGGCGTGGGCGTGCGGCGACCGCACAAACGCGGCAAACGTCTGATCTGGCAGGGTCCAATCATCGGTATAGCGCCCCTGACCGCGCAGCAAACGCTCGTCTTCCAGACGAGGCAATGGTCGGCCGACGTAGCGCTCAACCATCGTTGTCTGCGGCAGGCTATCGAAACTCGGCCAGCCTATGCTCTAGGAGCGATGTTTATTGCTGTGACACGGATCAAAGCGCCGCGTGAGGCGCAGGAGCGCATGGTCGAAGGTTTTCGGCGCGGCGGCCCAGAGCTCAAACGCTTCCCCGGGTTCGTCGGGTTCGAGCTGTGGCGGAGTGACGACACCCTGGAAGCCGTTTCCCGCTGGGAGTCCCGTGAAGCCATGGAGGCCTACCACCAAAGCCCCCTGTTCGGGGCGCACCACGGCCCCGGCACTGGCAGCGCCATCACTGCCGAGACGGTCTCGTTCGACGCCGAAACTGTCGCCTGACCGCAACGCCTTCCGCACTGGCGATCACATACACTCGGCCAGGTTTCTTCGCTCACTCATAGCGCCAGCCGCGTGGGACGCCACTCGACCCGAGCCTGAGAGGGCCGCGTTTCAGTGGTC
>DASYKL010000462.1:0-15114 GCA_035995405.1 Chloroflexota bacterium | reverse complement strand
CATTGGCCGATGTCGGCCGGCTCCAGCCCGGGCACCCGAATGGCAGCCCCGGTCGACTTGACCGTCGCCAGAATCACTGGAACCTGGACGGGAAAGAGCAACAATGGCAGCAGCACTTCGCGCGCCCGAGTGTGGGCCGTCAGCGCTGCAAACAACGTGCCCACGCCGGCCAGGCCCACTGTCCCCAGCAGCAGTGCCACTACCAGAAGGGGCAGGTCGATGACCAGGTTGAACAGGCCGATGAACGCCGGCAGCGCAACCACTTCGACGATCAGCATCGACAACACGTTGGCGATGACTTTGGACAGATACAGCGCCGAGCGGTCGATCGGTGCCAGCAGCAAGCCATCGAGGGTTCGTCGGTCGCGCTCGCGGGCGAATGCACGACCCAGGCTGAGCACACTGGCGAACGTGACGGTCACCCACAGCACCCCCGGCGCGACGGCGGCCACGTTTTCGACGCGCAGGTCGAAGGCCAGGTTGAAGACCACCAGCACGAGCAGGGCGAAGATCGCTCCCGCCAGGACCGTTTCGCGGCCGCGCGCCTCGACCAGCAAGTCCTTCCAGATCAGCGTGCGGAGCTGGCTGAGGAACGGCGCGCGCTTCATGCGCGGGCCAGGCGCTCCAGCAGCTCACCCAGCGGTCCCGCGTCACCAGGCGAGACCTGGCGTTGCTCGTGCACCACCTGCCCGTGGGCCAGCACAGCGACGCGCGTACCCAGGCGCAGACCCGCCGCCAGGTTGTGTGTAGTCAGCACGACGGTCTGCTCACGTCGCGTCGTCAGGTCTTCCAGGATGCCAAAAGCTGCCAGATCGAGTCCCGTGTCTGGCTCGTCGAGCAACAGCACCGACGGCTCATGCAAGAGCGCGCGAGCGAGTGTCACCCGCTGCTGCTGACCGCGTGACAGCCGTCCAACGCGGCTCTCTCCAACCTGCGTCAGGCCGACTTGATCGAGCAGCTTTCCGGCTCGCATCGCTGGTTGGGCGACCCCGTACAGCTCGGCGTAGAGACGCAGATTTTCGAGCGCCGTCAGCTCGTCGTAAAGATAGGTGGCGTGGCTGACGACGCCCACGGCATGGCGCACCCGCGCCGGCGGTTCGCCGAGTATGGTGGCGTGGCCGTTGGTCGGCCGCATCAAGCCAGCGAACACCCGTAAAAACGTTGATTTACCTGCCCCGTTGGGGCCGAGCAGCAGCAGCCGGTCTCCTGCCTCGAGTGTCAGGTCGACGTCGACGAGGGCGGCCGAAGCCGAGGGCGTGCCCTGGTAACGCGCTGTCAGGTGCTCCGCCCGCAGCGCGCTCACACCCCAGATGGGGTGGCTTGCCGTCGGGCGAGAGTAAGCTCGCGCAGGCGTTGCTTGCCACGGTCGCGTTCGACGTCGTACTCGGCCTGGCTGAGTCCGCCTGAGGCGAAGCGTTCGTCGAGCGCGGCAAGTCGCACAACCAGCTCCAGACGCTCCGTGTCCGCCTCGCCCGTCAACCGCTGCTCGGCCGAAGACAGGACCGGTCGCAGTCGGCTGCCGAACAGCAAGACGCCACCGCCCAACACAAACAGCACCACGCCCAAACTGATAAGGGCCAGCTGCGTCGGCGAGACCAGCCCGCCGCCCGGTCCGTTCGAGAGCTTGATCGTCGCGCCGATCATCGTTGACCTCGGCAGGTTGGAGGCGCTGTAGAGCGCGTACGACTGACCACCAAGCTGCGTTGGTCCGCCCGCCACGAGTCCGTTGGCATCCAGCTGCACGCCGGTGTCTGGCAAATACACGCTGTAGGTGGTGGTCGCATACGGCATTTGCAACGACACATCTGCCGTCGAGCCGCTGTACGGTACCTGGAACGACAGCGCGAACTCGTGGCGGCCAGGCGGGATGGGGCTGGTGACCTGCACACCGCCCATTCCGGAAGTCACATCCTGATTGTTGAAGCCAGTCTGCATCTGGACGCCTAGCGCTCCTGGTGGCAAGGCGAACTTGATGGCTCGAGCCAGGGCGCCGTCCTGGGGATTGGCGGTCACGAACGTGCGGTCACTGGTATTGACCAGCGCGCCCATCTCCATGAACTGGACCACACCGTCCTGGGCACCCATGACCAGAAGATTGAGCCGCTCAAGCTGGATCGACTCGTCAGTGGAGACAGATTCGAAGACGGCGATATCGGCTTTGACGCTGGGCTGCTCCTGCAGCTGGAATGGCTGCGAGGCCGGGTAATTGACGTTCTGATACCGCGCCAGCGTGATGTAGACGAGGTTCGGGTCGCGGTCGAGCCCGCTGAAGACGTAGTTGCCCTGGGTGTCGGATTGGGTGGTCTGTTGGCCGACTGGCGCTTGCTCCTGGCGACCAAAAGCCACGAGCAGCACGGTTGTTCCGCCAGTCGACGAGCCGCCCGCGCTGTTGTTGACCACCTGGCCGGCGACGGTGCCATCGTTGGGCGCCGCCGCGGCAGGCACCGCGGTCATTGCAGCCATTGCAGCCATCATCAGGGCGACGAACACTACCCTCAGGCCGACACGCCTCCTCATGGGCGTGTCGAGGGCTCTGGCTCGACCCCGACGCGCTCCGCGGCGGACCGTCTGGCGGCCGAAAAGGCTGCGCGCGCCGCGGCGATCTCGCGCTCGATCTCCGCATCGACTTCGCCAAGCGTGCCGCGTTCGGCTCGCAGCGCGAGGCCAGCCTCGCCGAGCAGCTCTGCCGATTGGCTGGCGTAGTCCTCTGCCGACAATTTCCCGAGCTCATAGTCGAATTCGAGCTCCAGGATCCGCCGATACTTCATGTAGCGGTCTTTAGACGACACACTCTCCGCCAGACCAAGCGGATCGGCGCGTGGGCCGCGGGCGAATGGCAGTAGGGCGAACGCCGCGGCAGCGGCAACCAGCGCGATTCCGATGACCGTCGGCAGGATGTCCCCGCTCACGGCCCAACTTCCTGCCGGAAGCGGCGAAATTCATCGGCGACATCGCCATCCAGGCCGCCGAGCGTGCCCGTCGCACGTGCCGCTGGCCGCGGCGCACGGACCCATGTGCGCAAGAGTGCGCCGACGAGGACCAGACCGCCCAGAACGGCGATGGTCGGCCCGAGCCACACGCCAAGGGAGATACCGCGCTTGGGCGGCTCAGCCAGAATACTGTCGCCGTAGCTGGCGACGAACTCGTCGAGGATCTGCTGGTCTGATTCGCCGGCGATGAGTTTCGTGCGGATCACGGCGCGCATATCGCCGGCCAGCCCAGAGGGCGAGTCTGCGGCTGATTGGCCTTCGCAGACAGGGCACTGCAGCTGCAGCGCCACGCGCCGCACTCCAGAATCGAGCGCGTCAGCCCGCGCCAACGATGGCAGCGCCATGACCGCGAGAAACGCGAACAACGCGAAGAACGCCGCGATGCGAAATACGCTCATGGCGCTACAGCTACGGCGCGGCCCGCGGCCGGGACCGTCGACCGCAGCCGCGTCGGCAATGGCGCTGGCCACAACGTGACTACCGTCCCTAGCAGCAGCAATACTCCGCCCGCCCAGATCCAGCTGACCAATGGATTGACGAAGACCGCCAGGCTCACTTTGGCCGTCGCTCCGTCACCGTCCCAGCCCGCGAGCACGACATAGAGATCCTCGAACGGCGTGGAGCGCAGCCCGACCTTCGTGCTCGGCTGCTGTGGGAAATTGTCCCAAAACTGTTTTTCTGCCCGCACCTGCTCCTGGCCATTGACCGTGAGCACCGCCTGGACCGTCCGCAATCCCGGTGACGTCAGCGTCTGAATCCCGCCCGCCGTCAGCGTGTAGCCCGCCACGCTCACACTCTCACCGGGCGCCAGGGAGGCTTGGGCCTGTTGCTGGTACACCTGCGAGCCAACCGCACCAGCGCCGATCAACAAGATGGCCAGGTGCACGATGTACCCGCCATAGCGTCGATTGTTACGGCGGATCAGGTGGCCCAACGCGGCAACATAATTCTCACCCGTCGCGCGATGGCGCGCCAGCATGCCGCGCGCGAATTCCTGGACGACCGTGCCCAACACAAAGAGACACAGGCCAAAGCCTAAGGTGGCGAACGGATCGCGAATACCGAACGCGAGCAGCACCGCCAGCCCAATGACCGTCCCAGCTACCGGGATCAAGAAATTGTTCAGCAGGTGCTCGCGGGACGCACGGCGCCACGGCATGAGCGGTCCGATGCCCATCAGCAGCAGCAGCGCCCCGAGCAGCGGCCCGGCGACTTGTTTGAAATACGGCGGCCCGACGCTGACCTTCTGATCTGCCAACGCCTCGGCGACGAGCGGGTAGATGGTCCCCCAGAAGATGGCGAACGTGATACCCAGAAACAACAAGTTGTTCATAAGAAAGCTGGCTTCGCGTGACAGCAGCCCATCAAGCTGGTTCTCACCCCGGAGCGAAGGCAGACGCCAGAAGAACAACGCCAGCGAGCCGAGAATCACCAGTGCCAGAAACGTCAGGAAGTACGGCCCGATCGCCGACAGCGCAAAAGCGTGCACGGAGGCAAGAATCCCGCTGCGCACGACGAACGTCCCGAAGATGCTCAAGAAGAACGCGATCATAATCAGCGCCACGTTCCACGCTTTGAGCATCCCGCGGCGCTCTTGCATCTGGATGCTGTGGATGAACGCGGTGCCGACCAGCCACGGCATCAGCGCCACGTTCTCCACGGGATCCCAGCCCCAGTAACCGCCCCAGCCGAGGACGTGATACGCCCACCACGCACCGAGGACGTTGCCCAGACCCAGGATGACCCAGGCGACCATGGCGTAGCGGCGGCTAAGCGCGACCCACTCATTACCCAGTTTGCCGGTGGCGAGCGCGGCGATGGCGAAGGCGAACGGCACACTCCAGCTCATGAGACCCGCCAGGAGCATCGGCGGATGGATGCGCATGCCCTCGTCGTACAGCAGCGGGTTCAGGCCGACGCCGTCCGCTGGCGGGCGTGGCAGCGCTTCGAAAGGCGTGGCGACGAAGCCCAGCAACAGCGTCATGAACGCTTCGATCAACATCAAGACAGCGACGACGTAGGGCATGAACACGCGATGCGGGCCAGGTTTGCGCTGCTGCCACAGGACGACGGCCGAGAAGATCGATAGTGTCCAGGCCCAGTACAGGAGAGAGCCCTGCTGGCCGCTGTAAAACGCCGCCAGGACCAGGTCCATGGACATTGCTCGGCTGGAGTGCTCCCAGACGTAGCGCAACGAGAAGTCGTGCACGGCGAATGCGACCAGCAATGTCACTGAGGCTGCCGTGATCAGGGCCGTGACCGCCCAGGCGGCGTGCTGGCCACTGGCTACCAGCTCCCGCGCCCGCAGGCGCACGCCGATCACCGAGCTAACGATGGCGTATAACGCCAGGCCAAACGCGCCGACGATACAGATCTGGCCGAGGCTAGCCATTACGGGGTCTGCGCTTGATAGTCGTGCTCGTCAGGCGCCGCGCTTTCGAGCTTGGATGGACATTTTGCCAGGACGTTGTTGGCCGTAAACGTGCCCTGTGAGTCGAGCTTGCCTTCGGCGACGATCTCGATGTTGTCCCCAATGATGTCCGGTACCTGGCCGCCGCGGTAGACCACGGGCAGCGCCGCAGCCGAAATAGGGTCGGCAATCTGGAAGTGAATCCCCAAGCCGCTGGACTCGTGCGTCAGCGTCCCAGGAATGAGGTTGCCCGAGACCCGAAACACCTGGTTTTGCGCCGCCGGTCCTCTCGCCTGTAGCTCGCTGACCGTCAAGAAGTAGACGGTGGTGCCCTGCACGCCCATCAGCACCAGGTACCCCACGGCCAGGGCGATCACCCCGCCAGCGATGAAGAATTTCAGATTAGGCCGCACTACGGATGCCACTTTCAAAGATCCCCTGCAGCACCGCGGCTAGTAAGACTGTCGCGGCGCCAAAGATCAACACGATACGGCCGTCCAATCCGCCGAGCGGCAATCCGACGCGCCGCCAGCGAAACGCGTACTGATACACCACTATCCCACAAACAATTTTCAAGACCAATGTTGCAGCATAGACGCCGCCTGCCCCTGATGAAAGACGATCGAAGGTCAGAATCGCGCCCGTGGCCAGGAACACGAGCAGTGTCAGCTCGGTGATTTCTTTGAAGCGTCTGCGAGCCAGCGACTCGTCGCCGCGCGGGGCACCGTCCAGCCACAGGACAGCACTCCAGCCGAGAAACACGATTGCCGCGACTCCATGCAGCCATCGCAGGATGACCAGCAGCGCCTCAGCTAGTCCGGGCGGCGCTGGCACGCTGTAGCTCGGCCAGGAATTGCTCCAGGTCGGCAGCCGTCAGAGTGTTCCACTTGCGGATCAAGCGCCCGTCGGCGGCAATGAAGTACGTCTCGGGTACGCCGCGCATGCCGTACTGAACCGAGATTGGTCCAGCGTTCCCCGAGCCGTTCACGTACGTAATGCCGTACTTGCGCATGAACGTCTGCGCGTCGCCGTCGAGATCCTGCACGTTGACTCCGACGAACGTCACGCGATCAGCGTAGCGTCTGGAAGCATCCTGCAGCGCGGCGGCTTCGTCGGCGCACGGCCCGCACCACGAAGCCCAGAAGTTGACGACCACCGGCTTGCCCGTCTTGAGCGCGTCCGAGAGGCTGAACGTGCTGCCATCGAACAGACCGAGGGAGAAGTTCGGCGCCGACGAGAACGGCACGTTGACGACCTTGCTACCGGCGATCTCTTTCTGTTGCAGACCGAACCACAGCAGGACCAGCAAACCTACGACGACTGCGCCCGAGGCGGCCGCCAGCGCGGCAGGCAACCACGGCCGCGGAACTGGCCGTCGAAGTGACTCCTCGGTGGTTGCCACGATTCAGTCTAGTGATGGCGTAGAGTTGGTCGCAACGGACTTAAGACGCAATCGCGCACGCGCGTCGCAATTAGGGCGCGGAACTTGCACATCCTCGCAAACGGAGCACCAGTGGCTACGACATTTCATGCGCCGAGCAAAGCCCGCGCAGACGCGCTGACCTTCCCGCCCCAGCGCATCCTTATGGCGCCCGGCCCGAGCAACCTCCACCCGCGTGTCCTGCAGGCCCTGATCGCTCCGCTGACTGGCCACAAGGATCCCTATTTCCTCCAGGTTATGGAGGACACCGCCGACCTCCTGCGACAGGTCTTCCTGACCGCCAACCGCGCCACGTTCGCCCTGCCCGCGACCGGCGGCAGTGGTATGGAGGCCTCCCTGATCAACCTGCTCGAGCCCGGCGATTCCGTCGTCATCGGCAACGCGGGCTTCTTTGCCCACCGCATGGTCGACATTTGCAACCGCCTGGCGAACGTCAACGTCGTCGTCATCGACGCCCCATGGGGCCAACCAGTCGACAACGACGCTCTCATCGCGGCCGTCCGCGCACACCGACCCAAACTGCTGGCCGTCGTCCACGGCGAGACGTCGACTGGTGTGCAGCAGCCTTTCGATGGCCTCGCCGAGGTGTGTCGTGAGGTCGGCGGCTATCTGGTCGTCGACGCCGTGGCCACCCTCGGCGGCGTAGCGTTACCCGTCGATGACCTGGGTATCGATCTCTGCTACACGGGTTCGCAGAAGTGTCTGTCCGCCCCGCCTGGCCTGGCCCCGATGACCCTGTCAGAGCGTGCCCTGCGGGCGATCGAAGAACGCCGAACGCCCGTGCAGAGCTGGTATTTCGACCTCGCGCTGCATGCCCGCTACTGGGATACCGAGCACATCTACCACCACACCGCGCCCATTCTGAACGTGTATGCGCTCCGCGAGGCGTTGCGGATCATTGTCGAAGAGCGAGTCGACGAACGGTTCCTCCGTCACACCCTGCACTCGACGGCGTTGCGCGCCGGTCTCGAAGCGCTTGGCCTGCGCCAGTTTGCCCATCCCGATCATCGCGTCGCATCCGTGGTGACCGTGCTGGCGCCCGACTCGATCTCGGCCACCGCCGTCCGCGAAGTGCTCCTGGACGAATTCAACCTGGAGATCAGCGGGGGTTTGGGCGAGTACGCCGATCGGATGTGGCGCATCGGCATCATGGGCCACAGCGCCCAGCAAGCCAACGTCATGCTCCTGCTGGCTGCGTTGGAACATGTGCTGCGCCGTCAGGGCTTTTCGCCCTTATCGTCGGGCACCGCGGCAGCCGAAGCGATCTACGCCTGAGCTTCGTCCAGAAGTTCGCGAATACGCCCCGGCGAGAGTGGCATTTCGCGGATGCGCACGCCGAACGGCGCCAGCGCATCCTCGATCGCCTCGGCGACGAGAGCCGCGACCGGTATGGTCCCCGCTTCACCCACACCTTTAACACCAAGCGGATTCAAGGGACTGGGTGTCTCGATGTGGGCAATCTCGATCTCAGGCACCTCGACCGCGGTCGGCATCAGGAAGTCCATGAAGCTGGCGTTGATCAGCTGACCGCTCTCGTCGAAGTGCAGCCGCTCGTAAAACGCACCGCCGATGCCTTGCGCCACGCCTCCGTGAATCTGACCTTCGACAATCGTCTGATTGATCACCACACCGCAATCGTGGACCACCACGTAACGCAGAAACTTCAGGTCACCCGTCGGCAGGTCGATTTCGACAACGGCGGCGTGCTGGCCGCTAGCCCAGGTCGCGCGTTCAGGGGCAAAGTAGCCGCGCGCCTCGAGCCCCGGCTCTTGACCAGCCTCCAGGACCGCACCTTCGCGAGGCTTGACGAGTCGTAGCGCAGCCTGGTTGGCGGCCTGGCCATAGGCGTACCGAATCGGGTTCGCGGCAGTCGCCAACGCGCCGAGCGTCAGCGCGCGATCGGGGGCGCCGCGGACCATGGCGGCGCCATCACGAAGCTCGAGATCAGATGCGTCTACCTCGAGCAATTCGGCCGCCAGGGCGAGCACTTTTTGGCGCACCGACCCGGCGGCGATGGCCAGCGCATTCCCCGCCGTCACCAACGCCCGCGAGGCGTAGGTCCCAGCGCCCCAATTCATGCGGCCGGTGTCGCCCGTGATCACCGTCACATCGGTTACCGCGCAACCCAGCTCGTTGGCCACGATCTGTGCAAAAGTCGTGTAGTGGCCCTGCCCCTGGTTGGTCAGCCCAGCCACCGCCAGCACCTTGCCGCTCGGCTCGATTCGTACGTGTGCACCTTCATACGGACCGATGCCGGTGCCCTCGACATAGGCTGCGAATCCCAACCCCAGATAGCGACCTGCTTCGCGCGCCTCCGTCTGTTCGCGGCGAAAGGCGGCGATGTCGACGATCTCCTCGCACAGCGCCAGACCCGCCGGATAGTTGCCGCTGTCGTACTTTGTTGGCGCGCCGTCCTGAAATGTCAGTCCAACGTCCCAGGGAAACTCCTCTGGCTGCAGGAAATTGCGTCGCCTCACCTCGTTGGGCTCGAGGTTGAGCTCGCGGGCAATGCGATCGATGACGCGCTCCATGACGAAACACGCGTGCGGCCGGCCCGCGCCGCGATACGGACTGACGCAAGGCGTGTTGGTGTAGACGACGGTGAACGATGAGCGATAGTTCGGGACTTTGTATGGCCCAGGCATCTGCGTCACTGTGATGATCGGGACAACCATGCCGTACGGGGTGTAGGCCCCGGTGTCGTGAACGAACTCACTGTCCAGGCCGAGAATCCGCCCATCGGCGTCCGTGGCAACCCGCACGCTGTGTTGTTGGCCACGCTCCTGGTTTGCCGAGATGAAATGCTCGCGCCGATCTTCGGTCCATTTCACCGGCCGCCGCAGCTGCATCGCCGCCCACGGAACCAGCACTTCCTCCGCAAAGAACATCATGATCTTGGTTCCGAAACCACCGCCGACGTCGGGCGCGATCACCTCGACTTTGAATTCGGGCAAGCCGAGCATGTTGGCCAGACCGTTCTTGATCGTCAGCGGCGCTTGCGTCGAGTCCCAGACCGTCAGCGACTCCTGGAACGGATCGAACACGGCGACGACGCCGCGGGTTTCGATCGGGCTGCCGCACGAACGTTCAATAAACAACTCCTCTTCGAAGACATGCGCCGCGTTCCGAAATGCCGCCTCCGGATCACCGACGATCTGCTCGAGTCGCGCCGCCACGTTGTTCGGCACGTCGTCGTGGACGAGCGATTTCCCAACCTGGCTCGCCAGACGGAAATCGACTGTCGCATCCAGCGGCTGCCAATCGATCTCGATTAGCCCAACGGCGTCCTCCGCTATGTAGCGATCGTCGGCCACCACCATCGCCACTGCTTCGCCGATGTAGCAGACTTTGTCCACGGCCAACGGCCGCTGGGTGCGTCCATGCGTCAGGTTGGGATGCGGCACGACCAGCGGCGCGGGTTGGTTGAACTCGCCCAGATCGGCGGCCGTGTACACCGCGTGGACGCCTGGAAGCGCTCGCGCGGCAGAGACATTGATCGCCCCAATGCGGGCATGCCCGTACGGGCTCCGCAGAATCGCCGCGTGCAGCACCCCTGGCGGATCGAAATCATCGACATAAGCGCCCATGCCGCGCAGCAGGCGCGGATCCTCCGTACGCCGCACCACGGTCATGACGCCATGCGCTCGGCCGCCAAACGGACGGCTTTAACGATGTTTTGATAGCCCGTGCAGCGGCACAGATTGCCGCTGAGCGCCGCCCTGATCTCGGCATCAGATGGGCGCGGCTGATCGCGCAACAGAGCGACGGTCGTGATCAGCATGCCCGACGTGCAGAAGCCGCACTGCAACCCATGCGCCTCCCAGAATGCCTCCTGCACGGGATGCAGGTCCCCCGCCCCAGCCGCTGCCAGACCCTCCACGGTCGTGATACTGGCCCCATCCGCCTGAACCGCCAGCATCAAACAGGACCGCGCAAGCTCCTCATCGACAAGCACGGTGCAAGCCCCACACACGCCGTGCTCGCAGCCGACGTGTGTGCCCGTCAGCCGCAGCTCGTGTCTGATGAAATCACTCAGCAGCAACCTGGGCTCGACGTCACGGGCATAGACGCGGCCGTTGACAGTGACGCTGATCCGCCGCCGCTCAGGCATGGCGGCCGAGCGTCTCCAGCGCCCGCCGAACGTCCAGCGCCGCCGGCTCAGCGTGCTTGGCACGTTCGTAGGCCAACCGAATGGCCCGCTCGGTGAGCACGCCGGCCAGGTGCGTGCGGTATTCCTTGGAGGCGTGGATGTCGGAGTCCGGGTCAATTGCCGACCGCGCGGCGTTCGCCGCCGCGGAGGCTCGCTCTGCGATGCTGCCGCCACTGAGCAAGGTTTCCGCTTCGCGGGCTCGCTCTGGCTTGCCGCCGACGCCCGTCAGCACGATCCGCGCGGCGCTGACATCGCCTGCCGCATCAAGCGACAGCGACACGGCGACCCCAGCCAGGGCAAAGTCACCATGGCGGCGCGCAAACTCGACCCACGCCTGTCCCGTCCGTGGGCGTAGCGGCGGTAGCCAGCTGTCGATCAGGATTTCGTCTGGCTCGAGCAGCGTGGTCAGATAGCCCTGGAAGAAATCTTCCGCTGCCACCTTCCGTCGCCCTCGCGGGCCAGCAATCGTGAGCTGCGCCTCCAGGCAGACGGCCACGGCGGGAAGCTCCGCAGCCGGGTCGGCATGGGCCAGACTACCGCCGACCGTCCCGCGCGATCTGATGGCCGTGTGCCCGACATGGCCGATCGCTTCGACGAGCAGCGGCTGCGCATGCGCCAGCTCGGGCGTGTGCTCCGCCGTCCTCTGCCGCGTCATAGCGCCAATCGCCACACCGCCGTCGCGTGGGGTGACATAGGCCAGTTCAATGACCCGATTCAGGTCGACCAGCAGCGTCGGGCGCGCCAGACGGAAGTTGAGCAATGGGATGAGGCTCTGGCCACCGGCCAGTATCTTGGCATCCGCTCCGCCCTCGGCCAGGGCGGCAATGGCTTCGTCGATCGAACGCGGCGCGACGTACTCGAAAGGCGCGGGCTTCATCGGCCGCGCAAATGCGCCCGGTCTGTCTCGAACCACGCCCGTCGCATGGAGATGCGGAAGGATACACCGCGTATCCCGCTCACGGACCGCGGCTGCCCCAGATGATGAGCTGCGGCCTGAGATGACCTTCGCTGTCGATGAAGTCGAACTGGTTGAATGAGCCGCCTGGGCTTGACAGAACAAATGGCGCGATGACCTGCGCTTGGGTCTGCGCCGCAAACGTCACCAGCTCGTCGCCCAGAGCGGCGTCCGGCGGACCGTTAGCTGCGCCCGGGCGGCGGCCGGCCTCCGTCACAAAGAACGGGCTGCCGGGCAGGCGCGCCTGCAGCCAGGTGGGCCAGTAATGCTCCACCAGGAAAAAGTCGTGGCGATCCCAGTACTCGTGGCCAGCCAGGCCATCGCCATGCTCGAGATAGAGCTCGATCGCTGGCCTCAGCGCGTCATAACCGACCTGCTCGGGGTTCAGCGGTGAGCCCTGAGCCAATGGCGGGAACAGCAGCTTGATATCGCTCGCCGAGGGCTCCACTCGGCGATACCTGTCCACCTGGTACCACACCTCTTCGGTCCATGCCTGAATGGCGGCCCAGTTCGCGCGCTCCCGCGGCCATTCGATATCAGGCTCATTGGCGACCTGGAACCACTTGATCCAGGGAAAACGCTGGTGCAGCTTCACGATCCGCAGTGCCAACAGCCTGGGTTGTTCGGGCCCCCGCACGGGCCACATGCGGACGATCTGTTGGACGTCCTGGTGCGCCGCCAGCCAGCGCTGCAGCTGCGGGTCGGACCCGATCCAGCGCAAAGGGTCGCCGTCACCGAGCTGCGCGGAGAAGATCACAACGGCACCTGGTCTCAGGATGTCCAGCCCAAGATAGTCCTGCTGGCTGAGCGGATTCTTGGGCGGCAAGTCAATCCCGCGCCGCGGGCTCCCCGCCGGCCAGGCTGCAAAGGGCACCGCCTGAGGTGTGACTGCCGCGGGCGAAGCACAGCCCGCCATGACCACCAGCCCCACAAGTGCCACGAGCCGCGTCGCCATCGCCATCAGCCCGCTGCCACGGGGCCGCCTGTCCGCACCCGCACCAACGGAGTTTCGTTCGCGCGTCAGAGTGACTCGAGCTGTCGTAGCGCGATGCGGTTGTCTGGCTCGCTCGCCAGCGTCCGTTGAAACGCGTGCCGTGCGGCTTCCTTCTCGCCCAACTGCAACAGCGCCCGCCCGAGCATGTTGGTCCCGCGCGGTCCGAGCGGCTCGCCATGATGCAGTAGCTCCACCGCGGCCCGCCATTGTTGCTTCTCGAGCAGCGTCGCCGCCTGCGTCTCGATCTCCTCTGCGCGAACCACAGCGCGGGCCGGCGCCGCCCGAGAGGACGGCGGCGCCCATGTCACGTGCGCCTTCTGACACGTCTCCATCAAAATCCGTTCCGTCTCAGCGGCGCCAGCCTGACCCAGGTTGGCCATCGGCCGGCCGTGCATCTCGCGGATACCGCCCGCGAGCGGCAAGCCCTCACCAAGCAGCTCACGGCCGAGGTCGTGTCCCAGCAGAACGACTGCCTTCGGTTTGGCCCGTTGGATAGAAACGCCGATTGCCGCCCGCGCCGCGCCACGGTCGAGCGCCTTGTCGAGCACCAGCACGCCTAACGCTAGCCGCGACAGGAGCGGCGCAACTTGCGGCCCGTGTGGCAATTTCGGAAGCAGGTGGCGCGCTTCGACAACGTCGTCGACCTCCCGCGGAGTGGGTGCCAGATCAGGCGCCTCACGGGCCACCATCAACAAATCCATGCGCTACATCTTTTCACGCGGCGGGGTGTGCTGGCGATGCCTATCGCCCTGACATGTCAGGAAAGCCAGAGCCGTGTCGCAGAGTATTGAGAAAGCTGCGTGCGACAATAGGCACATGCGTAGGCTGGTTGGGCTCTTGCTGCTGATCGCTGTGGCGCTGCCGGGTGCGCCGGCGGTCGCGCAGCCTGTGGTGCAGGAGTACTCCGTCCCGGCAGGCTCTCACCCCCACGACGTCGCGCCTGCCGCCGACGGCGGAGTCTGGTTCACCGCCCAGGCCGCCGGCTACCTGGGCTGGCTCGACCCGAACAGCGGCGAGGTCCGCCAGATCCCGCTGGGCAAAGGCTCGGCGCCGCATGGCGTCATCGTTGGCCCAGACGGCGCCGCATGGGTCACCGACGGCGGCCAGAACGCGATCGCTCGCGTTGACCCGACCACCTACGACGTCCATCTCTTTCCCGTTCCTGGCCGCGGCGCCAACCTCAACACGGCCACTTTCGATCGCGCCGGCATGCTGTGGTTCACCGGCCAGAGCGGCGTCTACGGCCGCGTCGACCCAGTTTCAGGCGACGTAAGAGTTTGGGATGCTCCACGCGGGAGTGGCCCATACGGCATCACCACCACGCCAGACGGGCGGGTCGTGTATGCCTCCCAGGCAGGCAGCCACATCGCCCAGGTCGATCTCGAAACCGGCCAGGCCACGCCCATCGACTCGCCGACAGCCGGACAGGGTGCGCGGCGCGTGTGGACCGACTCTCACGGTGTGGTCTGGGTCAGCGAATGGAACGCTGGCCAGGTCGGGCGGTTTGATCCGCGCACGGGCGAGTGGCGCGAATGGCAGCTGCCGGGCGCTCGGCCACAAACCTATGCCGTGTACGTCGACGAGCAGGACACGGTGTGGTTGACCGATTGGGGCAGCAACGCCATCGTCCGCTTCGACCCAGCCGCCGAGACGTTCCAGCCATTCCCCATGCCGCAACGGAACTCAGACATGCGCCAGCTCAACGGTCGCCCAGGCGAAGTCTGGGCGGCAGAGTCGGCCCTCGACAAGCTCGTCGTCATCCGCCACTAAGCGCGAAACGCGGCAGGCGGAAGGCGGCGTGCCGCTGCGCTCCACGGTACTGTGGGTTGGAGGCTGGTGCAGTCGAGGCTCGCCTCGCCCAAGAGGTGGGCAGCCCAGCAGAGCGCCATCACACGTGTCGAATCGCGCTTCGCCGCCCAAGGCGGGCAGCAAACTAAATTGCTGGCGGCGGAAGAGCGCCATGACACGTGTCGAATAGCGCTCCGCCGCCCAACGCGGGCAGCAACGTTAATTGCTGGCGGCGCCGCGATTGCTGGCGGCGCCGCACTACGCCACCGTTACCGCTCGACGATCGCTTCTGGTGGCCGGCTGACCTCGTCCGACAGTTCGTGTGGCGCGTCGCCGAGCCAGCTGGCTGGCTCACGCGTGTCGATCGCGAAGGGGACCACGCCACC
>DASYKL010000461.1:0-14706 GCA_035995405.1 Chloroflexota bacterium | reverse complement strand
CAATCAAACTGACCAGCGCACCGGTCCGCCAGCGCGGATCGCGGACCAGGGTGCGCAAATCTTTCTGGAGCACGTTGGCGAGCGGTCCATTTGGTGCGCCCCAGCGTGCGGCACGGTAGTGATGGCTAGCGTGCCCCCGGGCCGCGCCACCCGAGAAGCGCACTCGCTCCCAGGCTGATTGAAACAGAGCGCCGTACGTCAACTCGGCCAGGACAAAGATCAACAGCGCCGTGGCGGCGAGCAGTCCGGCAGAGAGTACGGCCGTGTCGTCGCCAACCAGCACGTGGGCAGCCCACGTGGTCGGTGCCCAGGGTGGCGGCGGGCCAAGATCGCGCAGGCCGCTGGCGGCGGCTTGAATGGTGTCCTGGCCGACGAGCAGCGACGTGCGGCCGCGACCAAAGCCGAGCGCTGGGACACCCAGGGCGCCGACCGGCAGAAACAACACGACAGCCAGCAGTCGACTGAGGCCGAGTACAGGCTCGCCAAAGCGCACACGGGCCAGCCCGAGCGTCAGCAGCGTGCCGAGCGCGCTAGCACCGATGGTCAGGACGATGCCACAAACAAACGCCAGTGGGTAGTAGGTCCACGGCAGCCCCAGACTCTGGCCATAGCCGAACAGGGCAGCGCCTTGAAACAGCAGGACGTGCAGCGAGTCCCGCCAGACCTCCAGCACTTTGAGCCAGAACAGACTGCGGCTCGGCACCGGCGCAGACAGCAGCAGCTCGAGATCGCCGGCCAGAAACAAATGATGGAACGCGCTGCTGAGACTCGTCACCAGCGTCAATAACGAGACGCCGATCAGCAGTACGGGCAACGTTTGGGATGCCGCTTGCGGCTCCGTCCGCGCGACGCGCAACACCAGTTGTCCGGCGTTCAGTCCGGCAAAAGCGACAAACGCGACGGTGAACACCACGCCGACCAGTGCGCCGATAAGCCGTCGTCCACCGCGCGGACCTTTCGACAGCCTGTTCCAGAACAGCCGCAGCCGTTGGCAGACCAGAAGACCGAGCATGGTCAGACGGAACCACTTGCGGCGCCGAAGTCGCGAGGTTGAGCGTCGAGGATTCGTGACACAGCTCTGCCTGGCCGTCAGGTGTCCCGCAGGTAGTTCGCCAGCTCGCGCTCTTCGGTACCGCCAGTCAACTGCAAGAACACATCTTCCAGCGAGAACGCTTCGACGTGCGTCTGGTGGCGCAGCTCATCCAGCGTGCCGGTGGCGATGACCTGGCCGTGGTCGATGATGCCGACACGGTGACACAGGTGTTCAGCGATTTCGAGCACGTGCGTTGACAGGAACACGGTGTGGCCACGCTCGACCAGCACCACCAACAAATCCTTCACCAATCGCGCACTGCGTGGATCGAGCCCGGAGGTCGGCTCGTCGAGGAACAGGACCGGTGGCTCATGTAGCAGCGCGCCAGCGAGCGCCAACTTCTGGCGCATACCGTGTGAGTATGTCTCTACCAGAGCGTCGGCCTTGTCGCCTAGCTCGAACAGGCTGAGCAGCCGTTCCGCACGCTGTCGGGCGAGCGATGAGCGAACGTCATAGAGGCCACCCATGAAGGCCAGGAACTCGCGGCCCGTGAGCTTTGGATAGAGGTAGGGCGTCTCGGCCAGGTAGCCGACGCGGCGCTTGACTTCGAGCGGCGCAGCCGAGACGTCGTACCCGGCCACCAACGCGGAGCCGCTGGTTGGTCGCACCAGTCCGCTGAGCATCCGAATCGTGGTCGTTTTGCCCGCTCCGTTCGGGCCGAGAAAGCCGAAGACTTCGCCAGCGCCGACCTCCAGGCTGACGTCGCTGACGGCTGTCAGTTTGCCGAAGCGCTTGGTCAAGCCGCTGGCCCGTATCGTCGGCGAAGCTGCGTGCATGATGGGCGTGCTCGGCTGAAGTGTGCCGCACTATCGGGTCAGGCTGACGGGACTTTCGGCTCTACTGCGCCCGGCAGGTGCCAACCCATTATGCGTGCGCCATGCGTCGCCTGCTGCCATCACTTCTCTGCTCGGTTTTTGTCTTCGTCAGTGCACCCCTACCGTCCCATGCGGATACCCCGACAGGCGATGCGGCCATCGCGGCGGCGACCGACGCCGCGGTCCAGAGTCCGACATTCCAGATCGCCGCCCCGCGGCCGAGCGGTGCCTTCGTCTACGGCACCCACGTGAGTGGCATCGATCACGCTGCGCAGGCCCGTCAGGCCGGCTTTCGCCTGATGTCGGCCTACGTGCCGTGGCAGCAGGTCGAGCCCAACCGTGGCGACTTTTTGTTTCGCAAGCAGGACAACTCGGGCAAGCCATTGCCGAATGCCTTGACGAACGTCGTCAGCGCCGCGGCGGACGGCAACATGAAGCTGATCCTGCGGGTCGACGAGGTTCCAGGCTGGGCCGGCGGCAAGCCTGCCGCCCTGGACCCAAGCGATCTCGAGGCGTACCTGTACGAAGCCGTCCGCTATGGCAGCGGCACGATCCAGTACGTCGAAGTCCTCAACGAGCCAAACCTGCCGTACGAGTGGGGTGCCGCGCCCGATCCAGGTGCCTACGCCCGCCTGCTTGCGGCCGCCTATCGCGGCGTGAAGCGCGCCAATCCGGACGTGCAGGTCATTTCGGCCGCCGTCTCGCAGCGGACTGGCGGTGTTGGCGGCACCATGGAAGATGTCGACTGGCTCGACGGCCTGTACAAAGCCGGCGCGCGAAGCAGCTTCGATCTCCTCGGCATGCACGCGTATCTCGGCAATTTCGCGCCAGAAGCAGACCCGACCACGTGTTCGCCGATGTGCTTTCGTGACATCGAGCGGTTCCGCGATGTGATGGTCCGCAATGGCGATGCAGACAAACAGGCCTTCTTGACCGAGGTCGGCGCGTTGGAGCAGACGTCGATCGACCTGGGCCCCTACGCCTGGATGGAGCTGCCGTCGGATGTGCGCGGTGACTACCTGGTGCGCGCGCTGCAGATGGCCAACGGCAATTACCGCTGGATCAGCGGCGCCACCGTCTTCAATTTCGACTACGCCACGGTGCCGTGGAACCTGCCGACAGGGGAGAAGTACTGGTTCAGCCTGCAGCGCTCGAACGGCAGCGCGACACCCGCGCTGGACCGTCTGACAACTGCGCGGCGTGACGGTCGCTTGAGCTAGCGGGACACACATTCGTCGCGGCGGGCTGGGGTATGCTGCGGTCCATGCCAGACCTGCAGCTTCGGCCCGACCTGTGGCGTCGACCAGCCACTCGCATTGCCGCCGCCGGCGGACCAAACTGGCGCATCGCGGACGTCACCCTCGACGCGTTGCATGGCGCCCCCGTCGACATCACCCAGCGCCTCTTGCGTGAGCCGGATGGGTCTGTCGCGGCCGACATCGCCGACTCGGACATCCTGGTCACGGGTATGGCCGCGATCGATGATGCGCTGCTCGATCAGCTGCGCAATGTGCGGTTCCTGCTGCGGCCGTACGTCGGCTACGACGACATCGACGTTGATGCCCTCACCCGCCACGGCATCGTGTTCGCCAATGTGCCGGATGCCTTCATCGAGGAAGTCGCCAACCACGCTCTGGCGTTGATCCTGGCCCTCAACCGCCGCCTGCTGGAGTCGGATACCTTCGTCAAGAGCGGCCGCTGGGCGGCCGGCGAGCGCAATCGCGCCGATGTCATTCCGATTCGCCGCACGTCGGTCGAGACGCTAGGTCTGGTCGGCTTCGGCAACATCGCCCGTCTGGTCGTCGAACGAGCCCGACCATTTGGCTTCCGATTGATCGCCGCCGATCCATACGTACCGGCTGAAGTCGCCGAGGCGATGGGCGTGGAGATCATGCCGATCGACGAGCTCATGGCGCAGTCGGACATCGTCTCGCTGCATTGCTTTCTGAACGCCGAAACGCGCGGCATGATCGACGCGCGACGGTTGGCGCTCATGAAACCGGGCGCATATCTCGTCAACACGGCGCGTGGGCCGATCGTCGACGAGCCAGCGCTGGTCGCGGCGCTCAAAGCCGGTCAGATCGCAGGCGCAGGTCTGGACGTTTTCCAGGTCGAGCCGCTGTCTGCCCAAAGCGAGCTACTGCGGATGCCCAACGTGTTACTCAGCCCACATACGGCCAGCTATTCGGAGGAAGGCGAGATACGCCACCACCAGCGGACGGCCGAAATCATCCGCCAGGTCGTCGATGGCGCGTTGCCAGAGCGGAAAGTCGTCGTCAACAAAGCGCTGTACGACCGCCTGGCTGAAGAGCTGCGGACCGCCCGCGTCTAGCGCCTCACCAGCGACTCACGACGCGCTCGGCGGTGACAGATCGCTGAGCTTGACCCAGTGTGACTCGCCGCCGCTGAGCGATTGGACCTCCGCGCTGCCGCGGCCAATCGACCACACCACCACCAGTCCCTCGAGCTGATGTTGGGCCAGGCCGCCGATTTCCAGCCAATTCGGACGGCCGCCATACCGCTCACGGAGGTCGGCGTCGGCAATCGCCCGCAGGCGGCGTTGACGGGCCGGCGCGTCAAACGAGGCGGCGGCCTGCTCACGTGAAGGTCGCAGCAGCCGGTCGGCGGTTCGCGCGCCGCCAACCCCGCGCCCTTCGAGCAACGCCAGGCCGCCCACTTTGTCCAGGGCGCTGTTGCCACGAGGACAGCCCGTCAGATGCATGCAGCTCGGGCATCCTTCTGCACACGGACAGTCCCGCAACAACGCCGCGGCACGGTCGAACAGCGTCTCCAGCACGTGAAAGGCTTTCTCCGCCAGACCAATGCCGCCTTCGGCAAAGTCATAGATGTAGAGGCGGCGATCTTCTGGACTTGAACTGGAGCCAATGTCACGGCGGTCGCACAAGAGCGCCAGCGGCAGCGCGTTGACCAGACCATGTTCGAGCGCGTGTAACGACGCGTCGTCGGATTCCAGGGCCTGCGGCAGGTCGAGCCAGACGCCCGTCGTCTCGAGCGTGGACTCCAGCGGTTCGTCGAGGCTGGCGGTGAACGACTGACCGCGGCGCGACTCGCGATACCCACCGATCGTCTCCCGAACCTGTAGCGGACCGACAGTCGCGACCAGTTCGGCCTCGCCGAGCTTCAGCTGGCGTACCGCGAATGGCGTGTCGCGCGGTGCGACGCGGACCTCGACAAGTGGGGTAGTGCGGGTGTCGGTTGATTCTTCTTCGAGATGGACGACCCGCGCGAACGCATCGATGGACTGCACCCGATACCCGCGGCCGTTATGCAAATAGAGCGCCCCCGGATAGCACTCCCGCTGCAGGTGCGGCGGCTCGATACTGCCCAGACCGAAATTGCCGCCCCCCTGGAGCGTGTACGGGTGGCGCGATGTGCCACGCAGCGAGACATCACCGTGGACAGCCGAGCCGGCGGCTCTCCAGGGTGGACCCGCTGACAGCTCGCCGGCTGAGACCAGCCGGTCGACCAGGCGCGGCGCATTCTCCGGCCAGAGCTGGAAATCGTCAGCGGTGAGCGGTCGTTCGGCCGCGGCGCACACGAGATGGCCGAGCTGAATCGAGGCATTGCTCGGGTCGACGGCGGCTTGTTCCATGGGTCGACCGAAAAACGCCTCGGGGTGTTGCACGTGGTACTGGTCCATGGCGTCGTCACCGGCGACCAGCACAACGACGGCCTCGCGGTCGGCGCGGCGCCCAACTCGGCCGGCCTGTTGCCAGAAACTCATGCTGCTGCCGGGATAACCGGCCAGGACGGCGACATCCAGCGCGCCGACATCGATGCCTAGCTCCAGGGCATTGGTCGAGACCACGCCACGCAGCAGACCACTCCGCAAACCCGCTTCGATGTGCGATCGCTCATCCGCGCGGTAGCCGGACTTGTAGGCGCTGACCTGACTGGCCAACTCCGGACCGACCAACCGCCGCACGTCGAGCAGCATGCGCTCCACCGAAACGCGCGCCCGACCGAACAGGATGCCGCTGTAACCAGCACGCAGCGCTTCGGCAAACACGGCCGCGGCCTCGGCAAAGACGCTCTCGTGTTCGTTGGCGCTCGCATCACCGCGCAAGGGCGGCCGCCAGAAAAGAAACCTTCTTGGCCCGGACCCGGCGGTGTCACCACGAATTTCGACGAACGGCAGGCCGACAACCTGTTCGGCTAACTCGACCGGGTTGGCAATGGTGGCGGAAGCAGCCACGAACGTAGGCTGCGCGCCGTACGCGGCCGCCAATCGCCTGAGACGACGCAGCACCAGACTGACGTGCGCGCCGAACACGCCGCGATACGAGTGCAGCTCATCGATGACGACGATCTGCAAGTTGGCCAACAAAGCGCGCCAACGGCGGTGGTCAGGCAACAAGCTGTGGTGCAGGATGTCCGGGTTGGCCAGCAGGATGTCGGGGGGGTCAGCAGCCAGCTCGACGCGCCGTTCGCGCGCGACATCACCGCTCAGCACAGCGACTCGCGGCCGTGCGGCGACGTCCAGGGGCAATGCCGCGAGCAGCGCCTCCAGTGCCCGAAGCTGGTCACCGATCAGGGCTTTTGTCGGGTACAGGTACAGCGCCCGCGCGCCAGGTGTGAGCAGCGCTCTCTCGAGCGTTGGCAGTGCAAACGCCAGGCTTTTGCCGCTGGCGGTCGGGCTAGCCAGCACGACGTTCTGTCCGTTGCGAACCGCCTCGACGGTCGCGACCTGGTGGGCGTAGAGCTGGCTGACCCCCTGAACGAGTAACGCACGCGCCAGAGCGGCTGGCAGACGGGGCCGCAGCACCCCCAGGCTCGGCGGCTCCGCAGGCAGCGCCTGCTCGTGGACGAGAACCTCAGATGGCTCGTCGGCGCGTGCCGCAAGGGTGTCGCGGAGTCGCTGGACCAGCGCATCCGCCGAGCTCGGCCGAGAATCCATCCGTTCCTAAGGTAACCGGTACCCTCCATAGGGACGTGACATTGACGGTGAAACGCTCCGGGCGGCACGCCGCCGCAGATGCGCCAGCGTGGGCGCGGACCATGCTCGAGGCATTCCGCGCCGAAGACATCCGCAATCTCGTATTCCTCCCCGATACGGTTATGGGTCGTCTGCTCGCCCTCGCGGAAGAAGACCCGTTCTTCAATCTGGTGGGCGTGCACCGCGAGGAAGAAGCGGTTGGGATCCTGACGGGTCTGTTTCTCGGTGGTCAACGGGGCGCCATGCTGGTCCAGAGCAGCGGCCTGGGCAACACACTGAACGCCCTTGGCTCGCTGGCCATGATCTATCACATCCCATTTCCGCTGCTGGTCAGCCTGCGCGGTGAGCTCGGTGAATTCAATCCGGCGCAGCTGCACATGGGTCGGGCGGTGCCCGGCTGCCTCGATGCGCTGAACATCCGCCACGTCACGCTGACGTCGGAGAGCGACCTGGAGACGATTGTCAGCGGCGCACTGAAGACGTGCTTCACGGCCGAAGAGCCGTTTGGCATTTTGCTGTCAGCGCTGTTGACTGGCTGGAAACCCGAGAAATGATGCAGCGCATCGAAGCCACGGCCCTGGCCGTCCAGCTTGCTGGCGAGTCGCCAATCATCGGCGGCGTCGGCAACAGCACCTTCGACCTGGTGCCGTTTGATCGACCACAAAACTTCTACATGTGGAACTCGATGGGCATGGCCTCGTCGATTGGTCTGGGCCTGGCGCTGGCTCGGCCCGATCTGCGGGTCGTCGTCCTGGACGGCGATGGCTCGTTGTTAATGAACTTGAGCTCGCTGGCGACGGAACGTTCGACGGGCGTCCGCAATCTGGTGCACGTGGTCTGGGATAACGGCGGCTGGGAGATCACCGGCGGTCAGCCAGCCGGGTCGCCCTTTGGCGTCGACCTGGAAGCCGTAGCTCGCGGCTGTGGTTTTCTCAAGACAGCGACAGTCGATTCGGTGGAGGCGTTCGGCGTCGCGTTCGCCGAGGCGATGGCCGATGATCAGAACGCGTGGGCGCTGGTAGCCAAAGTCGGTCCAGGTGACTCGCCGCACCGCCCGAGCAAGAACTGCGTCTGGCTGCGAGACCGATTCAAAACGTCGTTGAGCGTCCCAGGTGACGGCCTGGGTTAGAACCCCCCCGGTACTTCCCCCTGAACGGGGGAGGACGATGGTCCCGAGCCAAACGATCATCGGGGCACATGCTCAAACGCCGCCCCTTTCTCATCCGTGCTCGACTGGCACTGGCCTTCGGCGCGAGCTTCGCGCTCGGCGTCGGTAGCCTGGCCGAGCCGGCAGCGGCCGCTGGCAAGACTGTTCCGCAGTCTGGCCGGGTCGACCAGAACCTTGAAATCAAGACCACCGCGGATCCCGCGGCCAAAGTTCGAGTCATCATCACGCGCGACCACCACAGCAACGGTAAAGACGTTCGCGATCAGGGCGGCAAGGTCATCTCCACACTCGACCTGGGCAACTCGACCGTCGCCGAGGTCCCGTCGAGCCGAGTGCAGGAGCTGGCGAATCAACCGGGCGTCGTCCGCATCACCTACGACGCGCCCGTCTACGTGCAAGCCTTTCAGGACCCACTCGACCGCCTCAACCTGCAATCGGTCTACCCGCTCGCGGTCGACGCCGCCTCACAGTGGAACAGCAACCTGCGCCTGCGCGGCACGGGGATCGGCGTAGCGGTCATCGATAGCGGCGTCCGCCAGAGTTTGCCCGACTTTCTCGGCGCATCGCTCAGTGGACCGGGTCGCGTGCTCGAGCTCCTCAGCCGCCTGACGGGTGGTCCGCTGTCCGGTCAGGACGACAACGGGCACGGCACGTTCGTCGCGGGCATCATCGCTGGCCGCGGTTGGGGCTCACCGGGTCGCAACGAGCAGGGCCAATATGTGGGCATCGCGCCCGGCGCGAACCTCGTCAGCATCAAAGTCAGCGATAGCACAGGCATGGCGCATATCTCTGACGTGATCCAGGCGATCGAATGGGCGACCGAGCATCGCAAGCAATACAACCTGCGGGTTCTGAACCTGTCGCTCGCGTCGACGATCAGCAGCTCGTACATGACCGACATGCTCGACGCCGCGGTCGAGCTGGCCTGGCTGAAAGGGCTCGTTGTCGTCGTAGCCAACGGCAATGGGGGACCGAACGCGCCGATCACCTCGCCAGCCAACGATCCTTTTGTGATCAGCGTTGGGGCGACCGACGACCTGGGCACCGCGTCCACGGCTGACGATCGGCTGGCCGGATTCTCGTCTTACGGCTTGACCGTGGACCGCATCGCCAAACCTGACCTGGTCGCGCCTGGGCGGCACATCGTTTCGGCTTTGTCGTCACGGACCGATCCACTGGGCCTGCAATTTCCTCAGCGCATCGTCAGTGATGCCTACATCAGTCTCTCGGGCACATCTGCCTCAGCACCGGTGGTCAGCGGCGTCGTCGCTCAAATCCTGCAGGCACGGCCCGACCTCACTCCTGGCCAGGTCAAATGGCTGCTGACGCACACTGCGCTGGCGGTTGCGGGCAACGGCACGGGTGCAGGTTACCCGCGAGTCGGCGACGCGGTCCGCTTCAGCGGTCCGATCGGCAGCAGCAACACGCGGCTGCGGCCCAACCTGTACTTGCTGCTGGCATACGCGTCGCAGAAGGGGCTCGTGCCCAGTGGCCACTCCGCGGTGTCGTGGGACAACGTGTCGTGGGACAACGTCTCCTGGGACAACGTCTCCTGGGACAACGTATCGTGGGATAACGTCTCCTGGAACTCGGTTTCCTGGAACAGCGTCTCGTGGAACAGCGTGGCCTGGAGCCCTGCTGACTGACCATGCGGTTCGGCGACCTTCCCCGCGCGGCGCAGCTCTACGTCGCGAGCATTATCGGACTGACCATCGGTCTGATCGTGCTCGCGACGGGACAGCCGACGGCCCACGCACCATTCGAGCTGTTCGCACTCCTGGTGCTGGCGGCGGCGGTCGCCCATAGCTTTCCCGTCGCAACCCCGGGCAAGCAGGCCTACCACGTCTCGCTCCCGTTCTTCATCGCCGCCATCATCCTGTTGGCGCCATTGCAGCTGGCCGTGCTCATGGTCGTCGTGCACGTCGCCGAGCGACTTCGCCAGCGACGGTCCTGGTTTGCCCAGAGTTTCAATGCCGCCGCCTATACGCTCACTGGACTCCTGGCCCAAGCCGCCTACCGCGCACTGTGGCCTGCCGACGGTGATCTGACCGCCAACCTGAGCCAACCGGCATGCCTGGCAGCAGGCCTGGCCGCGGCCATTGTCTTTGCCTTGCTGAATCGCGCCCTGGTGTGCGTCGCTATCTGGCTCGGCAACCGCATTTCGCCGCGCAACCAGAACATCTTCGAGCTCGAAGGGCTGCTCACCGACGGGGTACTGCTGCTCATGGGCCTGCCTCTGGCCCACCTGGCGCTGGTCGCCCCATGGGCTGCCGCGATCTGTGCCGCCCCGCTGTGGCTGATCCATCGCGTGCTCGACCTGCCCAACGTGCGGGCTCAGAGCCGACAGGATGGGCTGACCGAGTTGTTCACGGCGCCGTACCTGACCGAGACCTGCACACGCGAGATCAACCGCGGCCGGCGCTTCAATCGACCGGTGAGTTTGTTGCTGCTGGACCTTGATGGACTCGGGGCACTGAATGCGGCGCACGGACACCAGGCGGGCGACGCGGTCTTGCGCGGCACGGCTCGGACGATTGCACAAGCCACGCGCGAGTATGACCTGCCTGCTCGTTTGGCCGGTGGTCTATTCGCGGTGCTGCTGCCCGAAACCGACCTCGCCCGAGCGCAGATTGTCGCCGAGCGCATCCGCCGCACCACTGCCGAACGACGCCACGAGATACCTCAGAGCGTCGACCAGGCGCGCCTGACCGTCAGCATCGGCGGCGCTGTTGTCGATGGCCAGGACGCCACCGCGGCACAGGTCTTCGAAGCCGCCAACGCCGCCCTGGCACAAGCCAAACGAGAAGGCGGCAACCTGATCCAGTTCGCCGCGGTTCAGGCAGCCACGCTGACCGCCGTCCCGCCTGTCGAAGGCGAAACCGTCGACGCCCCAGATACTGCACCAGCAGTCACCGTCAAGCCGCGCTCCTGGTCAAGCCGCGCCCTCGCATCTCGCCGCACGGCGTCGCTGCGCAGTCTGGTCCTCGGCGCCGCGATTGCTGTTGGCCTGCTCGTGGGCGTCGTCGGCTCGATCGCCACACTCGACTGGGTGATGCTCGGGGTGATGGCCAGCCTGGCCATGCTGGCTGGGCTGACCTTTTACTTCAAGACGCTGCCAGTGGCCGTTACGCTGTCCACCGAGCTCTCGCGGCGACCCGCGGGCCTGTGGATCGTGCACGTCTGGCGCATGTGGCCGCAATATGTGGCGCTCGGCGCGTCGGGGTTGCTCGTGGCCTACGCGTTCTCGCGGTTCGGAGCGCTCGGCGCGATCGCCATGGGCGCGGCAGCGCTGCTTTTCCGCCACCTGGCGGGCCAGTACGTCGATCGGACCATCGAAAGCGTCCGACACCTCCGCACGGCGAAAGAGCAACTCGAGCACCAGGCCTTTCACGATCCGCTGACCAGCCTGGCGAACCGTGCGCTGTTCGCCGAGCGGCTCGAGCACGCCATGGTGCGTCCAACCGAAGGCACCGTCGCCGTGCTCTTCCTTGACCTCGACAATTTCAAAAGCGTCAACGACACACTGGGCCACGCCGCCGGCGATGCGTTGCTGGTGTCGGCAACCGAACGCCTGCTGCTGTGCGTTCGTCGCGAAGACACCATTGCCCGTCTCGGTGGCGACGAGTTCACCGTCCTGCTCGAAGACATGCGTGACCCGAGCGATGCCGCCCGCATGGCGGAGCGAATCGGCGAAGCGATGCGCACGCCGTTCGAGATCCACGGTCAGCACGTGCTCATCTCGTCGAGCATTGGCATTGCGCTGGACACCGACCGCAGCCACCGTCCAGACGACCTGATGCGCGAAGCCGACATGGCCATGTACCGCGCCAAGTCTGGCGGCAAATCACGCTATGAGATCTTTGACCCGGGCATGGGCTCGCGGGCGATCGAACGTCTCGAGCTAGAGACCGAGCTACGGCACGCGGTGCTACGCGGTGAGCTACTGCTGCACTACCAGCCCGTGGTCGACCTCACCTCGTCGAACATCGACGCGGTGGAGGCGCTCCTGCGCTGGAACCATCCACGCCACGGCCTGCTGGCTGCAGCCGAGTTCCTGACGGTCGCCGAGGAGACTGGCATCATCCGTGAGCTCGGCGTCTGGGCCCTCGATCGGGCTTGCCGCGACGCCGCTAGCTGGCAGAGTGCCCGTCCGGGCCTGGTCGTCCACGTCAACCTCTCACCGCGCGAGCTTGACCAGCCGGAGCTCACGACCATCATCACCAACACCTTGACCGCGACCGGACTGCCGGCCAGCTGTCTGCGACTCGAGATTCCGGAGAGCGCCGTCGCCCAGAATGGCGAAGCAACGGCCACTACCCTCGGCGCGCTCGATGCACTCGGCGTTCGCCTCGCGTTAGATGATGTCGGCGGTGGCGCATCCTCGCTCGCGTGGCTGAGTCGCTTGCCCGTTGACGTGCTGAAGATCGGCGCCGAAGCAGTCGAATCGCCTTCTCTCGTGCGGGCCAGCGTCGCGCTCGGGAACGCGCTGGGGATGACCGTGACCGCGCAAGGCGTCGATCATGCCGACCAGGCGGCACGACTGACCGCATTCGGCTGCCAGCACGCGCAGGGCTTCTTGTTCGGTGCGCCGCAGCCCGCGCCGCTGATCACGCGCCTGCTGCAGCGGAACGAGCCGACCGCGATCGCCGCGTAGCAGTTCTCGGGGGCCGAACGAACTCGACCAGCAGCTCGTTCAAGGCCTGCGCCGGGTCAGCGCTGCGCCCGTCGTGCACGGGCGACGTCTGGATCATCGTGCTACGCGGCGCGACCAGCCAGTGAAACCGCTCTGGCGCGGGTAACGCGGCAATCGGTCCGCCACTCACGTCACCCCGACAGATACCGAGGAACGTCGCCAGGTGGCGCTCCACAGCAGCGACGTCGACTCCGGGTGACAGGCTTTTCAGCCGACGCTCGTCCAGCTCGATCGTGGCGCCGAGAAATTCTTGCTCGCGGGCAAACAACACAACGCCGACGTTCAAAAACTCGCCACGCTCGACACGCGGCACCACCCGCACGGTGGCGTAGCTATACCACACGATGGGTCGTCCGCCTCGCGAGCACTTTCGGCCCTCGCTCTCTGGCCGCCATCGCCTCGTCGAGCCAAACGCGCGGACCATCGAGACGCTCGGTCAGGTACTCCACATACCTTTCGAGCAGCGCGTCGCTAGTCGCGAAGTCATCCTCCTGGCCAAGCCAATCCTGCGGCACCTGAGCGACGCTGCTGCGGATCGTCTCGCTCGTTAGACGCGGCCGCAAGCGTTCGTCAGCCGCGCGCAGGTCACCCGCCAGGGGCAGCAGCACGTGGTCGCCGATCTGCGGAAAAGGCGACTGGATCCGCTGGCGCCACCCAGCCCAACGATGGTGCACGTAGAGCGCCGCGCCGTGATCGATCAGCCACACCTCGCGGCCACACACGAGCAGATTCGTGTTGCGGGCCGTCCGATCAACGTTGGTCACATACGCGTCGAACCAGACAATTTCGGCCGCGCGCTCTGGCGTCAGCAGGCCGCTATCGACCGACGGATCGAATCCCAGGGCACCCGCCAGGTATTCAAGGCCAAAGTTGAGCCCGGCGCTGGCGCGCAAAATGTCCTGGATTTCGGGGTCCGGCTCACTGCGGCCGAACCCTTCCGCGAGCTCGACCAGCGCCGGGCGCGGAACAGGCAAGCCGATCGCGAGGCCAAGCAGCGCGACGATCGCCTCGGCGATCAACGCCTTGGGGCCCTGGCCCGCACCACGAAATTTGACGACGAATGACCCACCGTCGTCGGTATCGACAACTGCTGGGAGCGAGCCGCCCTCGCGGAGCGGCACGACGTACCGCGAACCAGCATGGCGGGCAAGCAACGTGGGCGTCATCGCCCCTCGATCTTAGCCGCGGAGCAGCGACAGGGCGGTCGATGCGCACGTCGCGCGTTGAGCGCGAGACCATCGTCGCGCAGTTGTAAGAACAACTGGTTCGGGCCGAACCGATCCGCCGTCTGAACGCAGGTTGAGATCGCGCGACCAGCGCCACTCACGTCGCTGGAATACCCAGGCCCAGCCAGCGGCCACGCCGGGCGACCGCTTCGGCCATCTTGCGCGTCGCTTCGTCGATCATCTCGCCTTCGAACCGCGCCGCGCCGCGCCCTTCAGCGTCGGTAGCCTGCGCGTACGCCGCCAGAATGCCTTCCGCGCGCGCAAACGCCACCGGGTCGGGTGAAAAGACTCGATTCACGGTCTCGACCTGGCCTGGGTGGATGACCCATTTACCATCAAACCCCAGCGCAGCCGTCCTGCGTGCCGATCGCTCCAGCCCCACCATGTCGGCGAAGGCAGCGTACGGTCCATCGATCGCCAGGAGTCCGTTGGCTCGCGCCGCGACGAGCAGCCGCATCAGCGCGTAGTGCCAGATGTCGCCTGGGTAGTCGCCATCGAGCGTACCAATGGTCAACTGGCCCAAACCGAGACTTGCCGAGAGGTCACCCGGACCGAAAATCAATGCGAGAAGGCGCGGCGACGCTGACGCAATCTCCGCCACCCGCTGCAAACCCGCCGCCGACTCGACCAGGACTTCGATTCCGATCCGCCCGACCGTCCAGCCCTGGGCCTGCTCGATCTGCGACAGCAAACGGTCCAGGAACACCACGTCGGCTGCCGACTCCGCCTTAGGCAGGATCACGGCGTCGAGCCG
>DASYKL010000460.1:0-4735 GCA_035995405.1 Chloroflexota bacterium | reverse complement strand
ATGGGCGGTCGCTCGCTAGCACCAGGCTGGGCGTTGTGGCTGGGTCGGGCTCGGGACTTTGTCGAGCGAACTGTGTGGCAGCGGCCATTTCGCCGTGGACTACCGCATCAAGATGGGTCAGCTCCTCACGCGACCGGCCGTGATCGGCGAGCAGGCGGCGGCCGTAAAGCAGCAGCGGATCGCTCTGGTCGACCCAGCGTCGGGTTATTTCCGGCGCAGCAGACGAGTCCCACATCCAGCGCAGGTCGGTTTCGCCTGTTTGCGCCAGAGACGGGGCTGCGCCGTAGCTACCCGGCCAGCGTGACGTGCGCGACTCGATGAAGCACGGGCCATTGCCTGCCCGCGCCGCGGCCACGGCGCGACGCGTTGCCTCGCCAACAGCTTCAACACTCGTCCCGTCGATCACGTCGGTCGTGAGGCCATACGCTCGCGGGACGTCCGACAGTGCGCCGGCGCTGTGCTCCGACGTCGGCGAGCCGCGACCGCTGCGTTCCTCCGGCGAGACGCTGTTGTTCTCCATGAAGAACACCACCGGCAGATGCCACAGCTGAGCCATGTTGAGCGTTTCCGAAAAGACGCCTTCTTCCATCGCCCCGTCGCCGAAGAAGACCAGCGCGACATTCGTCGACCCGAGCTGACGGGCGGCGAAGGCGGCGCCGGCGGCGAGAGGAATGCTGCCGCCCACGATGGCCGACGTGTGCCGGATGCCCAACTCGGGCACGGCGATGTGGAAGCCTCCGGCGCGACCGCCGCTATAACCGCCGACGCGGCCCAGGATCTCGGCCAGAATGCGGTCCGGCGCACCGCCGCGAGCAAGGACGTGGCCATGATTGCGATGCGTGGTGAAGATCGAATCGTCAGCACCCAGGGCCGCGCATGCGCCCGCCGCGGCTGCTTCCTGGCCGATAGACACGTGGACGTGGCCGTGAACCAGCCGAGCCGGATCAGCGGCGAGACGGATGACGGCTTCTTCGAGGCGGCGGATGCGGAGCATCGTTCGCAACAGGCCGAGTTCATCTGACACGGTGACTCGATCTTAGGAGAGCCGACAGGTCGGCATCTGCGCGCACAGGTCGGTCGGAGCTTGACGGACATAAACGTCTTCGCGATCACCACCCAGGTAGGCGCGCAAGACGGCGCCGTCGAGCGGCCGGTACTGCTCGGCAAGGAGCTGGCGTAGTTCGGGAACGAACGCGACATTGAGGCCGAGACGGCCGTCCGGATCGTCATCGGCAGTGCGGCGGTCGACGACCAGCACCGCTGGCGGAGCGCTGGTCAGGGCGGCGAACAACTCCGTTCGACGTTGGATGACCGCCGGATCGCCTGTCGCGGCCAGGCCCGCGGTATTGAGAAACCGCGTCGTCGGGCGCCGCCCTGACAGGACGTATAGCTGCGCCTCGTCCCCCCACACGAACAGCGTGTTCTGCGGGGGGAGCGCGCGCACCATGTCGCTCAGGTGCTCGACGCTGGTCGTGGTCCAGCCGTTGGCGACGTATTCGTTCCAGATGCGCAAGGTGAAGTTGGCCTGAAACGCGCTCGTCAGGAGGACGACACTGGTCAGGCTGAGTGCCAGCCAGGCCCGACCGATCGCCGTCCTCGCGTACTCCCCCCACAGACTTTGCCAGGCGAGCCCGCCCAGGATCGCGAAGCTGGGCACGAGCTGAACGAAATATTCACGCGTGAACTTGGTACCGCCCAGGGCCAGGGCGAGGACATCGAACACGGCCCATATAAGCAGCAGGCGATAGCCCGCGTTGCGCGCGAGCGACAGCGCACCGAGCGCACCGAGCGCACCGAGCAGCAGCAGGACGGCGGCGCCGTCGCGGAAGATCTGCCAGGCCGCGGCAATGCCCTTCAAGGCGATGCGGTCAGACTGGAAACCGAACCGTCGCACGTTGTAGAGCAGCGTTGCGTCGAGGACCTGACCGACGGCGCCGGCGGCGGCGAAGAGCGCCACCACACTCAGCAGAACAGCCGCCAGAGGCGTCCACAGCCAGAGCAGATCGCGAAACCGGCGCAAGCTCAGCAGCCACAAGGTCAGCGCAGCGAAGCTGGCCAGGTCGGGCTGCTTGTACAGCGCGGCGATGCCGCCGAGCACGCCGGCAACCAGGAGCCAGCGCCGCTGCCCGGAGCGCACCGCGGTCAGCCCAGCCAGGACAACGCCGACCGCTGGCAGCAGCGCGTACTTCTCGGGCGTACTGCCCTCCGGGTCGAGTAATGCCAGGTTGACGCACAGGGCTGTCAGGCCAAAAGCGACAGCCGCCCCCGAGGCAGTCAGGCCGAGGCGGCGAGCGACGGCGAAGACGGCAGCGGCTATGGCGAGCGAGTAGACGAAGTCGATCAGCTCGAAGACCAGCGTGCCGCAGCGTGGCTGGAGGTCCGTCCGACTGAGGCCAGCCAGCGTGTCGAGATGGCACGGGCGCCAGGGATCAGGCACGAGCGCCAGGACGGCGGCATGCGTATAGAACGCACCTGGCGGTTTGGGATCCCAGGCGTCGCGATACGGCACACCACCTCGCAGAATCAGTTCGCCCACGGCGTGATACAGGCCCTGGTCCTGGCCCATGGGCGCGAGCAGCTGTGGCGCTTTGACAATGGCAGCGATCGCCACGAACGCCGCGATCACCAGCCACTTCATTGCTCGTGCAAGAGGGTAGCCGGCGCCGTCGGCCGTTCGCCGTTCGCCGTGCCATCCTGTGATGAGCAAGACGCTCGCCGAAGGAGGCCCGGCACTGCCTTGATCGTGCACAACTCCTCCCGCAAAGCTGCACCAGCGGGCCGCACGATCTGGCTGTGGCTCGTCGTCTTTGTCGCGGCGTTCGCCGGTTTGACCTGGGTCGCGCTGACGAGCCCGCCGCTCCGGGTGGACATCGACGTCGAACGGGCCGTACAGGCCTATCACCCAGCCTGGCTCGAAACGCTGACAGAGGCCATCAGCTGGCTCGGCTTTCCACCGCAGAGCACGATCATCGATGCGGTAATCGTGCTCGCCATCTTTCTGACTGGCCGGCGGTGGGAGGCTGTGTGCGCCGCAGTCGCCGCCGCCGGCAGCGCCGGCTTGTGGTTTTTGCTGACGCCGCTGGTGCACCGTCCGCGGCCGACGCCAGACCTGGTGCGCGTCGTCTTTGAGCTACCGTCGGGCGGCTTTCCCAGTGGCCACGTGCTCAATCTCACCGCGTTTTTTGGCTTCCTGGCATTTCTGGCAATGAGTCAGATCCGACCTGGCCCCGTCCGCACTCTATGTGTGGCGGCGTGCGTTGCACTGGTCGTGGCGATTGGCTTCGCCCGCATCTACTCGGGTCAGCACTGGCCAACCGATGTGTTCGCCGGCTATGTCCTCGGCGCGGCCTGGCTGTTGCTGTCGATCAGCCTTTATCGCTGGCGGATGCGTCGCTCAGGTGCAGTCGAGCCAGCTGTTCGCTCGCGCTAGCCCGCGCTTGCGGGACGGGGACGCAATGGTCCAGGAACCACTCCACGTAGCGTCCGAGATCGGCGGCTAATGCGCCTTCGACCGTCGCGGGCGGGCGTCGCAGGAACGGCACGCTGGCTAGCGGTCGGCCCGCCCAGATGTGAATCACCGACGGTGCGTTGAAGTTGATCCCGACGCGCAGGACGTAGCCGGCTCGGGCTCGCCGCCACTGGCCCTCGACGACCGCGCGGTGGGCGCTCTCGAGCCCGACTGCACCAGGTGTTGGCGCCAGGATGGCGGTGTCCCAATCGGCGTACAGCTCGTAAAAAACCTCCGCACACGTAGCCGTGTCCAGGTGCAGTGCGATGTCCCCGCCACGCCAGATGAAGTCACGTACGTGGCGTAACCGCGCCGGCACGCTGAACGAGTCGAGCACTTCGCGTGCGGCGCTCGGCGAACTGACGAGCGCGGGAGATAGCCCAGTCATACTCTAGGCAATTCCACCGAGTAGAGATACCGGTCGCCTCGAATGATGCTCTCCTGCCACTCGATCGGCCCGCTGTTGGTCCAGGTCGTACGCTCTACGGAGAACGCGGGGGCACCAGGGGCCGCATGCAGCAACCGGGCTACAGGGCGACTCAGGAGGATCGGCCGAATGCTTTCTCGGGCGCGTGTGATGCGCAGCATGTGGACCCGTTCCAGTTCATCGTAAATCGACTCGCGCTCGAGCACCGCGTCGGTCAGGCTGGTGGTCAGCGCCCGTGCCAGATATGCCGTTTCCAGCACCAGGGGATCGCCATCGGCACTGCGCAGGCGGACGATGCGCTCGACTTCCGCACCCGTCTCCAGTGCCAACCGCTCGCGCAGGTCGCTGTCGGGGACAATCACCTTCCGCTCCAGGATGTACGACTGCTGTTGGCCGCCGCGGTCGCGTACTTCCCAGGCAAACGCATAGAAGGTGCTCAGGCTGCGCTCGAAAACGCGGGTCTTGGCTGGCGAGACAACCGTTGTGCCGCGGCCGCGTTCGCGTCGCAGCAAGCCTTCGCTGGTCAGGACGCCCAGCGCGTGGCGGACCGTATGGCGGCTAACGCCGAGCTGTGCGGCGAGGTCGAGCTCGCCAGGCAGGATTGAGCCGGCCGGCACCTGACCGGACTCCATCAGCGACCGCAGCGTCGTTTCGAGCTGACTGTGTAACGGCAGACCACCGCGTCCTTTGAGCGCCGCCGCGAGTGCTGCCGCGTCGAGCGGCTCAGTCAACCTTGTCGACTTTCGCCCCGACGTGCCATGGCCCCGTGATCAATCGCGCCCCCCGCTCATAGCTCAAGT
>DASYKL010000459.1:0-6828 GCA_035995405.1 Chloroflexota bacterium | reverse complement strand
GTGGGCCAGCGCGCCGCTCCAGGCGACTATCGATCCCGCACAGATCCCGGGCGGCACGGGAAGCGTCCTGAAGCTGGCCCTGGAGCCAGGGAGCTCAACGCTGAAAGTTGGTGCGCCAGCCGCCCGTGGCGCTGACTACCCTTTGGCTGGTGGCCGCTTCTTCACGCAGACGAACGGCCGCAAGGACTCGGCGGCAGGGTTTGCGGTGACCAATGACGATGGTGTGCCCTTCTGGAGTGCGTTCCAAACGCTCGGCGGCGTCGACGTCCTGGGCTACCCGGTGACGCGGCGCTTTGAGCTCGACGGCTTTACGGTGCAAGCGTTTCAAAAATCCGTTCTGCAATGGCGAGCCGACCAGAAGACGTTCGACTTCCTCAATACATTCGACGTGCTGCACGACCGCGGTCGCGACGGGTGGCTCGCCACCTACCGTCAGACACCGCCACCCGGTGATAACGCGGCAGACGCCAAACTGGCCTGGCCGGCGGTCGTCGAACGGCATATAGCCATGCTCGATGCAGCCCCTGCGCCGCTCAAACAGCGTTTTCTGAGTGACTCGAACTGGCTCGATCACTACGGCTTGCCGGAGTCGGTGCAGGATTTTTCGAACAGCGTCGTCGTTCGAGCCCAGCGGGCTACGTTGCAGTACTGGAAAGAGACGGTGCCCTGGGCCGCCAAGGGCAGCGTGAGCATCGCGAATGGCGGCGACCTGGCCAAGGAGGCGGGCCTGTTTCCATGGCTGGCGGTCACCCCAGAGAACGCACCTCGCTGATCGTCACGGTCCTCAACGAGGCCGCCACGATCGACGTGCTGCTGAGCTCGATCGCGGCACAAACCCAGCCACCCGACGAAGTCATCGTCGTCGACGGTGGGTCGTCAGACGGGACGTGGCAGCGTCTGCAGGACTGGCAGGACCGTCTGCCCCTGCAGGTCATTCAGGCACCAGGCGCGAGTATCGCCCGCGGTCGTAACCTGGCCATCGCGACGGCGACAGGCGAACTGGTAGCGGTCACCGACGCCGGGGTGCGGCTGGAGCGGGCGTGGCTGGCCGAGCTTTCGGCGGCACTGACCGTCGAGACGGATGTGGTCGGCGGATTCTTTCAGCCTGAAGTGACGACGACATTCGAGCGGGCGATGGGCGCGACCGTGCTGCCAACGCTGCAGGATGTTCGACCGGCAGCGTTTCTGCCGTCGAGTCGGTCGCTGCTGTTACGTCGCGCCGCGTGGGCCGACGTGGGTGGGTATCCCGAGTGGCTGGACTACTGTGAGGACCTGGTGTTTGACCTGGCGCTGCGGCGCGCGGGTTATCGATTTGCGTTCGCCCCGGCAGCCATCGCCTGGTTCCGTCCGCGTGGGTCGGTGCGCGCCTTTGTTCGGCAGTACTTTTTGTATGCCCGCGGTGACGGTAAAGCCGGGCTGTGGCTCACGCGCCATGCGATTCGTTACGCGACCTACCTGGCGGCTACATTGCTCGTGACGCGGCGACAGCCATGGGCCTGGCTGCTGCTGCTCAGCGGCGCGGCGGCGTATACGCGCCGGCCGTACGCTCGCTTGCAGCCGCATCTAGCCGGGCTGCCGGCGGCTGAACGCGCCTCTGCCATGGCTCTGGTGCCGCTTGTGCGTCTTGTTGGCGATGTCGCGAAGATGCTCGGTTACCCTGTCGGCGTCCTGTGGCGATTTCGCACCCGATGGATCTGTCGATCCTCATCCTGAACTACAACACTCGTGAGCATCTACGCGCGTGCCTGCACTCGGTGCTCGGGGAAGGTTCGACGACGTTATCTGGGGGACAGATCGCGGCCGAAGTGCTCGTCGTCGATAACGCCTCGAGCGACGGCTCTGCCGAGATGGTCACCGCCGAGTTCCCGTGGGTGACGCTGATCCGCTCGCCGCGTAACGGCGGGTTTGCCTACGGCAACAACCAGGCGCTACGACAGGCTTGCGGCGCCGCCGTCCTGCTGCTGAATCCGGATACCTTGCTGCCGCGGGGCGGCATCGCCAGCATGCTGGCGCGCTTGGCGGACCATCCGGAAGCGGGCATCCTCGGGCCGAAACTGCTGCGCCCGGACGGCAGCATGCACCTGGCCTGCCGACGTTCGTTTCCCACACCATCAATTGCCTTCTATCGTCTATCGGGGCTCAGCAAGCTCTTTCCCCAGAGCCCGCGGTTCGGTCGCTACAACCTGACGTTCGTAGATCCCGACCTGCCGATCGAGGTCGACTCGGTGTGTGGCGCGTGTCTGCTCGTGCGGCGGGCGGTGATCGAACGAGTCGGTGACCTTGACGAACGGTTTTTTATGTATGGTGAGGATCTCGACTGGTGTTTACGGACGCAACAGGCAGGCTGGACCGTCCGTTATGAGCCGGGTATCGTCGTACAGCATCAGCATGGCGCGGCGAGCCGCAAACGGGCGCTGCGAACGACGTACCACTTTTTTCGAGCCATGGACCTCTTTTACAGGAAACATTACGTCAACCAATACCCGCGTCTGGTGACCGGACTGGTGCGAACCGCGATCTATGGCGCACTGGCAGTGGCCATGTGCCGCACGTTCTTGACGACCCCGTCGCAGCGGCGGGTCGGGCTGTGAGCTGATGGTCGGCATCGTGCGCGGGTTGAGCGGCCTGCGCGGTCTGTACGTGCTCGCCCTGATCGTGTCGGACCTGGTGATGCTGCGCCTGGCGTTCGTGCTGGCGTATCGCATGCGCCTGCTCGGCGATACCCGGCCTGGCCAACCGAACGATCCGCCCGCTACTTATGACGACCTGGCGCTGTTGTGCGTGCTGGCCATCATGGTCATCTTTGCCATACGCCGGCTGTACATCCCGCGGCGCGGTTTCGGTCGCGTCGACCTGCTGTATCAGGTCTCGGCAGCGGTCGGCGTCGGTTGGCTGGCGGCGCTGAGTTTCACGTTTTTTGTGTATCGCGCACTCGAACCACCGCGGCTGATGCTGGTGTACTGGGCGCTGTTGTCGATCGGCCTGGTGTGGCTGACGCGCGTGGTGCTGGATGCTCTGCTCCGCGAGGCGCACCGCCGCGGGCGGGACCTGGTGCGTGTGCTCATCGTCGGCGACGGCGAGCAGGCCCAATTGGTGGAGGCCAAGATTCGGGCGGCGCCTGAGCTCGGGTATCGCGTGGCGGGGTTCATCGGCAACGGCGCCGCGACGGCGGTAGTGCGGCCGGTCCTCGGCGGACTGGCAGACATCCCGACGATCGTGCGCGATCAGCACGTTGGCGAGGTCATCATCGCCTGGGCCGGAATCAGCCACATCGAGCTGGTCGATATCGTCACGGGCTGTACGCGGCAACGCGTTGACATCAAGATCTTTCCCGACATCTTCGAGCTGATGGCGCGCGAAGTCGAGACCAGTGAGCTGACCGGGTTGCCGCTCATGCGGGTGCGCGACGTCGCCTTGCGGGGCTGGATGCGGTTTTTGAAGCGGGCGCTGGATGTGGCGGTCAGCTGGACGCTGTTGGTGCTGCTGTCGTGGTGGTTTCTGATCATGGCGGCGCTGGTCAAACTGACCTCGCCGAATGGGCCAGTGCTGCACGTTCAGGAACGCGTTGGGCTGGATGGGCGGCCGTTTTACATGCTCAAGTTTCGGTCGATGCGACCGGATGCTGAGGCAGAGTCAGGGCCGGTCTGGGCGACGCCGAACGACCCGCGCCGAACGCCAGTGGGCGGGGTGATTCGCCGCTTCAGCCTGGACGAGTTTCCGCAGCTCATCAATGTGCTGGTGGGCGAGATGAGCCTGGTCGGCCCGCGGCCAGAGCGGCCAGAGTTTGTGGCGCAGTTCGCCAATCTGATTCCGCGCTACCGCGAGCGGCACATGGAAAAGGCAGGCATGACGGGCTGGGCGCAGGTGAACGGTCTGCGCGGACAGACGAGCATTGTCGAACGGACGGAATATGACCTGTTCTACGTCGAGACGTGGTCCCTGGCTTTCGATATCAAGATCTTGCTCAAGACGCTCGCCGCCGTGATCCGCGACCGCAACGCCTACTGACGTTCGGGCAGGGCATACTCACCAGGGGTGGGTGTTCTCGCGTTCCTGCGCAGGATGTTCGGCGGTGCGCCGCTCGATCCGCTGGCGGGGCTGGACGGGGCGCGAACGCGGTTGGTGGTCGGTTTGGGCAATCCCGGCCAGCAGTATCTCGATACGCGGCACAACGTGGGCTTCCGGGCGGCTGACGATCTGGCGCGGCGCGCTGGGGTGTCATGGGCGGAGCGGCCGGATTTGCGCAGCCTGGTGGCGGTTGCTCCACTGGGTGAGCTGACGCTGGTGGTGGCCAAGCCGCAAACATTCATGAACCGCTCTGGGGAGGCGGTGACGGCGCTCCTCGACGGGCTGGGACTGCCAGAGCAGCAGGCACTTGTCGTGTACGACGACATGGACCTGCCTTTTGGCGCCTTGCGCATGCGCCAACGTGGCTCGCCCGGCACCCACAACGGCATGCGCTCCATCGTCGCCGCGCTTGGTTCAGACAACATTCCCCGGCTGCGGATGGGCATCAGCCAACCAGGACCAGGCGCCGCCATCGACCACGTCCTCGGCGAATTCGATGCCGAGGAACGCCATGCCGTCGATGAGCTGGTCAGCCGAGCCGCAGAAGCAGCTCAGGCCTGGGCAATAGAAGGGCCGGCTTCGGCGATGAACCGTTACAACAAAGCGTAACTATGCGGCTGCATCCGCTCCTCGCAGCACTCGACCGACAGGCCGTTTTCGCAGGCCTGGTCAAGGCGCTGCGCAAGCCAGGCGGGAGAACCCACGTGCTCTCGGCGATTACGCCGGCCCGCGCATATGCGCTCGCGGCGTTGCATGCTGCCGTTGAGCGGCCGGTGCTCCTCATCACCGGGCGGCCGTCGGAAGCACGCGGCTTCGTCACGGAGCTGCGCGCCTGGGCCCGCGACCCCGAGTCCGTGCTGCTGTTCCCGGAAACGGACGCTCTGCCGTACGACCGACTGCCGAACGATCCAGACAAGCTCGCTGAACGGTTGACAACGCTCGAGCGACTCGCCGGCCTGCAAAGACCCGACCAACCGCCGCTGGTCGTGGCGTCGGTCCGCGCGGCGATGGACCTGGTGCTGGAGCCGGCCGCCTTCCGCAGTAGCCATCGCCAAATCAAGCGTGGTCAGGTTCTGCCGCCAGCTGAGCTGGCCGCGCAGTGGCTCACCCTCGGCTATGAGCCTGCGCCACTGGTCGATCAGCCTGGTCTGTTCAGCCGCCGCGGCGGCATCCTCGATGTCTTCCCGCCGGGTGGCGACCCACTGCGTATCGAGCTGTGGGGCGACGAAGTCGACACCATTCGCCTGTTCGATCCGGCAACGCAACGCTCGACGGAGCAGTTGGAATCGGCCGCGGTCGGACCGGCGCACGAAGTGCTGCCCAGGGCGCTCGACGTCAATCTCGATCTCGATCGCGTGCGGCCGCAGTTCGTCGATGCCTATGCCCGTGACCTGCGACTCCTGAGCGAAGGCGACCAGGCGTTTCCTGCGCTCGAGTTCTACCGCGGCTTTCTCGGCACTGCCACCCTGGTCGATTACCTGCCGCACAACGGCGTGCTCGTGCTCGATGAGCCGGAGGCCGTCAGCCGATTGGCCGAGGAGTTCGTTGAGCAGGTCGAACAGCTGCACGCCGATCTGCTCGATCGCGGCGAGGTACCACCTGGCCTGGCGCGACCGTATCGGCCCTGGCACGAGGCGACACGCACTCTGCAGGTCGACCGCGTGGAAGTGAAGCTCGATCCCGACGCCGAGAGCCTGCCGTTCGAGCATGCGCCCAAATACGGTGGGCGGCTCGACCCGTTCCTGTCCAACATCGTGCAGCCAGAAAACGCGCACAGCACGATGGTGGTGGTGAGTCAGCAGGCCAGTCGCCTGAGCGAGCTGCTGCAGGAGCAGGGCCTGACGGTTGAACCCCGCGAGTCGTTGCCAGCTCACCCCAAGGGTGTCGAGCTGGTGCACGGCTTGCTCCGCGAAGGCTGGGTCTCGAATGCCCTGGGCGTGGCGCTGTTCACTGACAGCGAGATCTTCGGCTGGACCAAACAGCGCCGTTCGGCCCCGACCAGACGTCTCGTTACCGAACGCGCCGCGGCAGCCCGCGATTCGTTCATCGCCGATCTGCAGCCGGGCGACCTGGTGGTCCACGTCGACCATGGCATCGCCCGCTACGGCGGTCTGGTGCGAACCGGGGTGGGCAGCACCCCCGGCCAGGAAACCAACCTCGAGCTGCCGGGCCATGCCGAGTTCCTGCTGCTGCACTACGCCGAAGGCGACAACCTGTACGTGCCGGTCTCGCAGGCCGATCGCGTTGGACGCTACATCGGTGCAGGCGATGCATCACCGTCGCTGACCCGTTTAGGGAGCGGCGAATGGGTTCGAGCGAAAGCCAAAGTCCGTCGCTCGGTGCGCGACCTGGCTCAGGAGCTGATGGAGCTGTACGGGGCTCGCGCGGCGCTCGAAGGCCACGCCTATCCCGGTGACAGTGCCTGGCAGCTCGAGCTGGAAGGAAGCTTCGCGTACGAAGAAACGCCGGACCAGCTGCAGGCAATTCAGGATGTGAAAGCCGATATGCACTCGCCCAGACCGATGGACCGCCTGCTGGTCGGCGACGTCGGCTTCGGCAAAACCGAGGTTGCTTTGCGTGCCGCGTTCAAAGCCGTCCAGGACGGCCGCCAGGTGGCCGTTCTGGTGCCGACGACCGTTCTGGCGCAGCAACACTTCAATACCTTTCGGGAACGTTTGGGTGCGTTCCCAGTGAAAGTGGAGATGTTGTCGCGCTTCCGGTCGGACAAAGAACAGCGCGACATCATTGCGGGTCTGAGAA
>DASYKL010000458.1:0-3811 GCA_035995405.1 Chloroflexota bacterium | reverse complement strand
CGCACAGCCAGCGCCTGCCACGCCCACAGTAGGCTCGCCTGCGACGTCCGTCGCGGCCAGGCCTGCCGCTTCCAGCCAACCGTCGCCGTCAGCGGCGGCATCGGCTGTCGCGTCGCCATCGGCCTTAGCGGCGGCCAGACTGACGCCGACCGATCCCGCCGTCCACGTCTTTCTGTGGGGCAACGCGCCAACGACGGCGCGTGACCTGCAGCTGGCGCGCGATGGCGGCTTTCACTGGGTCAAGCAGCGCTTCGAATGGCGCAACATCGAAGGCAAGAACAAGGGCAGCTTCGAGTGGAACGAGCCTGACCGCATCGTCGACGCCATCCAGCAGAGCGGTCTGAAGATCGTCGCCCGCGTCGACAACCAGCCCAAATGGGCGTCGTCAACGATTACCTGGCCAGCGTCAGGGCCGCCCGATAACCCCACAGACTGGTCTGATTATCTGACCGCGTTGGCGACGCGCTACAAGGGTCGCATCCAGGCGTACGAAATCTGGAACGAGCCGAATCTTGATCGCGAGTGGGGCGACAAGAAGCCCGACCCAGCCGCCTACGCCGTCATGCTCAAGGCCAGCTACGCGGCGATCAAGGCGGCTGATCCACAGGCGCTGGTCGTGTCGGCCGGCATGTCGCCGACGACGACCAACAATGCTCAGGCCATCCCCGATATGGAGTTCATCCGCCAGATGTACGCGGCCGGGGCCAAAGACAGCTTCGATGTGCTGGGTGTCCATGCCGCGGGTTTTAAAGCCGACCCGTGTGCTGACCCGGGTGTCGTGGCGCAGGATCCAGCGCTCACCAACTACGACCCGAACCCGCCAGAGCTGAAACGTGTGTACGCCTTCCGCCACGTCGAAGACGTTCGCGGCCTCATGGTGCAGCAGGGTGACTCCAACAAGCCGATGAGCGTGCTCGAGATGGGCTGGACCACCGACGCCCGACCAGGGTCGCCGTATGCCTGGTTTGCGGTCGATCGCGAACAGCAAGCCAAGAACCTCGTTGGCGCCTTTCAATGCGCTCGCCAGAACTGGCAGTCGTTCATGAGCTTCATGACCGTCATTTACATCCCCGACCCGGCCTGGACGCAGCAGCAAGAGCAGTACTGGTGGAGCATCACCAATCCCGACGGCACCCCACGGCCCGCCTACACTGCCCTTAAACAGTTCTTTTCGAGCAACCCTTGATGACCACGGTCCAGACCCCTTCCATTCGAGATCAGCTGGCTGCGCTCGTCCGCCAGGCCATTGCGCGCGCCCAGGCAGACGGCCAATTGCCGACGGTCGTCATGCCTGAGGTAACCATCGAGCGGCCAGCGAAAGCAGAGCAAGGCGACTTCGCGACCAACTTCGCCTTGCGCGCCCAGCGTGCAGTCGGACCGAAGGGGCCCAAGCCGATGGAGATCGCCGGTGCGATTTCGGCCCAGATCGCCCAGGACATTCCGCCCTACCTGGCAGGTGTCGAGGCTGCACCGCCCGGCTTCCTCAATTTCACACTGGCCGATGATTGGCTGCACCGTCAGGTGGACACGATTCTCGATGACGGGCCAGCGTTCGGGTCGCTCGCCCTTGGCGAAGGCGCGCGCGTCCAGGTTGAGTTCGTCAGCGCTAACCCGACAGGACCAGTCCACGTTGGTACGGCGCGCAACGCGGCGCTGGGCGACAGTATCGCCCGCATCCTCGACAAAGCCGGCTGGCAGGTCCAGCGCGAGTACTACTTCAACGATGCGGGGGTGCAGATGGAGCACCTTGCTCGCAGCGTCTGGAAGCGCTACCAACAGGCGCTCGGGCGGCCGGTTGAGCTGACCGACAAGGATTACCAGGGCGACTATATCGTCGAGCTGGCACAGGAGATTCTTCGGACTGAAGGTGAGCGCTTTGCCACCGTTCCCGAGTCTGAATCTGAACAAATCGGCGCTCTGGCGTCTAAACGGATCATGGCCTGGATCGAAGCCGATCTGACACGCGCGCGGGTGTCGTTTGACAACTGGTTTTCCGAAGCGCGGGTCATCCGTGAAGGCGACTTCTCGCGAGTCCTGGAACTTTTGCGCGAGCGAGGCCTGACCTACGAGCGCGAAGGGGCCGAGTGGTTGAAGTCGCAGGACCTGGGGGACGAGCGCGATCGCGTCCTGATCAAGTCTGACGGCCGGCCGACCTATACCGCCACGGACATCGCCTACCATTATGACAAGTTCTTCGTCCGCAAGTTTGATCGGGTGGTCAACGTCTGGGGCGCCGATCACCAGGGCCAGGTGCCGTCGCTCAAGGCCATCGTGCGTGCGCTGGGCGGCGATCCTGACCGCCTCGACATCATCCTGTACCAGATGGTGAAAGTCCTGCGGCGAGGCGAAGTGGTCGAGATGAGCAAACGGTCCGGTACATTCGTCACGCTGGCCGAGCTGCTTGACGAAGTCGGCGTGGATGCCACGCGCTGGTTCCTGGTCGCCCGCAGTGCCGACACGGCGATGGAGTTTGATCTCGACCTGGCTGCCAAGCAGTCGAGCGACAACCCGGTGTATTACGTCCAGTACGCCCACGCCCGCCTGGCCCGCGTGCTGTCCGACGAGGCCGCCGCCGACTGGCGCAGCGGCGACGTCTCTCTGCTGACACAGCCGGCCGAGCTAGCGATGATCCGCCGCATGCTGCAGCTGCCCGAAATCGTCGAGCTAGCCGCCAAAAACCTGGCGCCGCATCACATGCCGCACTACGCTTACGAGCTAGCCAGAGCCACCCAGGCCTGGTACGACAGCGGCAACGATGATCGCGCCCTGCGCATCCTGGCCGAAGACCCCGCCATCCGCAACGCCCGCCTGAAACTAGCCGCCGCCGCCCGCCAGGTCCTGGCATCAGCCCTGGACCTGATAGGAGTACTGGCGCCCGACTCAATGTAACTTAGGCGCGTGGCGGAGAGGGTGGGATTCGAACCCACGAAGGCTTGCGCCTTACCCGCTTTCCAGGCGAGCGCCATAAGCCAGACTAGGCGACCTCTCCGTAATCAGCGGCGAAACACGAAACAGCGGAAGGGGCGGGATTCGAACCCGCGAGGGCGTGAACCCTACCCGTTTTCGAGACGGGCGCACTAGGCCTCTATGCGACCCTTCCGGCACGAATTGTACCGAAAGGCTTCGCCTCCGCCAGTGACGTTATACCTCAGTCGGCGTCGGCGGCTTCGATGACTCGGACGATGTGGGCTTTGTTGATGGCGATGAACGAGACCTCTTCGGACTGGCCGGCGTGCTCGAGGATGGCGTCGGTCATCGCGACGAATGACTCGGCCTGGTGGTTCAGATAGTCGAGCGTGCGGGTGCCGTGGGTGCGATGCAGCATGCCGCGGATCTCGGTGCCGTCGACCAGGATCAGCGCGACTTCCTGCAAGCTACGCGGTCGCTCGGCGACACGGGCGGCGAGGCCGATTGTGCGATCGGTGCGGTCGGAAAGGGTCGTCATCAGGTCGACTTCATCTCTTTCTTCTTCTTGTTCTTAAAAGTGACTCAGGCGCTGCGACGCAGAAAACTCAGCGGTGAGCCGCGGCGCTGTTCACGTTGGACGGGCGGCTGCTCGCGACCAGCGACCAGCTCGACGATCGAGGCCAGGTCCTGCGTGATGCGCTCGCGCCGACCTGGATCCATGGCGAACAGAGTCGTCCCTTCGTTGACGGCATCGAGCATCATCCGACCGGCGCTGACGATGCCACACACGACCGGGATGCCCAGCGTGCGCTGCAGGTCTTCGGAGCCTATGCCGCTGTTGGAGCGGTTGAGCACCAGGCTGATCTTGTCGCTATGGCCGAGGCGCTCGGCGAGACCAAGGAAG
>DASYKL010000457.1:0-6410 GCA_035995405.1 Chloroflexota bacterium | reverse complement strand
CCACAGCAAAAACGAGCGCGACGCTGACAAGGAAAAGCGTGGCTGGCAGACGCTCGATGACGAGCGGCAACGCAGGCGTGTGCAGCCGCAGTGATATGCCGAAGTCGCCTCTGACGGCGTGGATGAGAAAGTCGAGGTACTGGATAAGCGCGGGTCGGTCGAGACCGAGGCTGTGACGGAGTCGATCCAGTTCGGCCGGAGGCGTATCGAGGGGCACCAGGACGGCGACGGGATCACCGCGCAGCCACGTCAGCCCGAAGACGATGACCGAGACGCCCAGGATGACCACCAGCCCCTGCAGGGCCCGCTGGACCAGGTAGCGCATCCAGCCGCCAGCGTACCCCGGCCGTATGCTTACGCGGGTGACCTGGGACTGGCTGTCGCTGCGCGGCGTATTGATCGACCTGGACGGCGTGGTCTACACGGGCAGCGATCCAATCGCCGGCGCAGCTGACTTTCTGATCGAGGCACGCCGCCGCGGACTGCGCTTCTTGCTCGTGACCAACAACTCCACGGCTAGCCCGCAGGTGGTCGCGGCGCGATTGCGCAGCATGCAAATCGAGGTCACCCCTGAGGAGATCCTGACGAGTGCGCAGACGGCTGTCGCATACGTCAGAGCACACGCCGAGCCCGGTGCTCGGGTCCGAGTCATTGGCGAAGCGGGCCTGCGCGAAGCCACTCTTGCCGAAGGTTTTGTCATCGTCGAGGATGGCGACGTGACGGCTGACTGGGTCGTCGCCGGTCTCGATCGGGACTTCAGCTACGAAAAGTTGACGGCGGCGACACGGGCAATTCTGAGGGGCGCACGGTTTGTCGCCACCAATGCCGACGCGTTGCTGCCGGTCGAAGGTGGCCAGGTCATCCCCGGCGCCGGATCGATCGTGGCTGCCATCACGACGGCGACGGCCATCGAGCCGATCGTCGTGGGCAAGCCAGAGCCGGGGCTGTTCGAGCACGGCCTCCAACGGCTTGGCGGTTACCAGCCGAACGAGGTGGCTATGATCGGCGATCGACTCGACACCGACATCAATGGAGGGCGGCGAGCCGGGCTCAAGACGATCCTCGTCCTCAGCGGAGTGACGTCAGCTGCCGAAGCAGGCGCCGCGGAACCGCCGCCCGACGCGGTCGTCGCCGACCTGGCGCACGCGGCCGATTTGCTGGGCTGGCATTGAGAGCGATACGCGGGCGGTGAAGTGGCGCGATGAGCGCACAGATGGTCAGGCTGGGGGTGTGTCGCTGCACGTGCGACGCGTCGTCGACCCCCCAGCGCCGCCCGTGCTGCTGCTGCACGGTCTTGGTGTCGGTGGTGCCATCTGGCAGTCATTCGCCCGCCGCTTGACGCCGCACCTGGCGGCGATTGCGCCCGACATGCGCGGCCACGGTCAAAGCGACGCCCCGCCGACGGGCTACTTGCCCGCGGACTATGCCAGGGACCTGCTGGCGCTCATCGAGCACGAAGGACAGCCGGTGCCGGTCATTGGCCACTCATTGGGTGCATTGGTGGCGCTGCAACTGGCCGAAGGTGACCCAAAGCGTGTGCCGTGGATCGTCCTGCTCGATCCGCCGCTCGACCCTGGCATACGCAACACGGAGGTCGGATCGGTGAGTGAGCTACGCCACGCTCCGCCAGGTGAGCTCGAAGCGTATTTGCTGGATCGCAACCCAGGCGGTGGGCAACTGCTCGCACAGAGCCTGGCCCAACTGTTCCGCCAGGCTAGCGATGAAGCTTTCAGCACCCTGCGCGACCCGGCCTCACGTACGTTTGAGCACCCGGAGCGCATCTCACAGCCCGTGTTGCTGCTGCAGGCCGATCCAGCGCACGGCGGCGTACTCGGCGACGCCGCGGCACAGGCCTTTGTGGGCCGGGTGCCGCACGGACGCCTGCTGAAAATTGACGGCGCGCCACACGCTCTGCATGCGAGCCATCCGGCTGAGGTGGCCAACGCGATTCTTGACTTCGCGGGTTATGGCGGCGAGCCGGGCTCGTCTGGTTCGCGATGAGATTCGCGCAACCGCTGCCGCAGGTCGTCCAGACCGGCTGAACGGCCGCGGGGAATCGGTGGCGCCGGAACGACAGCTGCCGCCGCCACGGTGAGCTCGTTGACCTGACGCTGCGTCTCGTCCAGCTCGCGCCGAAGCTGTTTGATCTGGTTCAGGGCCATGACTGCCAGGGCGACCGCGGCGACGACCGCCAGCAGCCCGATCACGATCAGCAGAACCTGGAACACGCTGCGAATCGTACTGCCTGGCCGGCGTCACAGGCGGCTCCGACGTGGGCCGGGCAGATAGCGGTAGATGGCTTTGCCGATCACCAGGTGGCGGGGGACGGGTCCGAAGTCGCGGCTGTCGGTGCTGGCGTTCGGGTTGTCACCTAGCAGCGTGAGGGCGCCATCGGCTGCGACGTCGGTGACACGCTTGATGGCTACCGTGAGGCGCTGGTCGGGACGGCAGAACACCACCAGGTCGCCCGGTCGTACGCGGGTCCTGCAGAGGACGAGAACGAGGACGCGGTCGCCGGGCTCGAGCGCCGGCCGCATACTGGTGTCGGCGACGATGAAACGCTGCAATGGCAACCACCTGGGCGTTGAACGCGATCCTCGCACGCCCTGGGTGTAGACTCCTTGACATTGCCGCGTCCAGCCCGATGGACGCTCAGGAGTGAATTGTTTGATGCACGCTCTGGGAAAATCGCCTTCACTGGTGGACCGCGTCTTTGAGGCTTTCGATCGGGCGGCGCCGCCGAGCATCGCCTACGCCCACTGCGACATCCCGTGCGGTATCTATGACCCGCACGCGGCCCAGATTGGCGCCTTGACGGTCATCCGTATGGTGCAGCTGATCCAGGCGTTGCAGAAGCCGGCCGAGGGCGCGAGTAAAGAGGAATGGGACCTCTACACGATGCAGATTTCGCGCTACGCGGCGGTCAAGGAAGAGCACGCCAAGATCGTCGAGCACGAGATTGTCATCTTGTGGACGGACTACTTCAAGCCGGAGCACGTGGAGAAGCACGGCAATCTCCACGACGTGGTGTGGAAGACCGCCAAGCTGACATCGACGGTCAAACAGCAGATCAATATGGATGCAGCGCAGCAGCTTCTGGCGGGCGTGCAGCAGATTGCCGAGATCTTCTGGGATACCAAGGGCGTGAAGACACGCCGTGCGCCAGCCAACCAGGGCGCGGTCGGCGGCGAGCTCGTCTACCCCGCGTAGCGGAGTTTCTTGCCTGTCGGCAGGAGTCAATCCGCGGAGGAGTGGCGTCTCGCAGGGGCGCCACCGTCTCGGCGACTCGTTAGACTGACGGGTCGTCATGGTCACCGCCGCCGAATCGAGCCCTGAATTTGCTACCGGCGCGCTCGAATTCGATGCTGTGCGCGACGAGCTGGCTCGTCATACGAGCTTTTCGGCGGGGCGCGAACGAGCTCTTACGCTCGTGCCCAGCGGTGAGTTAAACGAAGCTCGGCGGCGGCAGGCATTAACCTCAGAGGCGCTCAAGCTGCCTGGCCTTCGCCCTGGACTGCATCTTGGTGGCGTCCATGACGTCCGGCTGCTTGCAGAGCGAGCGCGGGTTGGCGCAGTCCTGGGGCCGGAAGAGCTGTTGGATGTGGCCTCCACCGCGCGCGGCGCACGCCTGTGGCGGCGCTCCTTGCAGCCCCTGCGCGACGAAACCCCAACGCTGCTCGAACTGGCGGAGATCTATCTCGGCGATCATCCGGGCCTCGTCGAAGACATCCAGGACGCCATCGGCGAAGGCGGCGAGGTCCTCGACTCTGCCAGTCCCGCCCTGGGTCGTATCCGCGGCGAATTGCGTGGCGCGCACGATCGACTCGTTACCCGCCTGCGCGAGATCATGGGCTCCGCACCGTGGCGCGACGTGGTCCAGGACCCTGTCGTCACCCAGCGCAACGGGCGCTACGTCATTCCCATTCGGGCAGACTCGCGCGGTCAGGTACCCGGCATCGTCCACGACCAATCCGCCAGCGGGGCGACGTTGTTCGTTGAGCCACTGGCAGTCGTCGAGATGGCCAATCGCTGGCGAACGCTGATCCTCGAGGAGGAGCGCGAAATCGAGCGCGTCTTGCGCGTCTTGAGCCAGGAGGTCGGTGAACAGGCCGACGCCTTGCTCAGCACGGTCGACGGCCTGGCCCAGATCGACCTGGCGCGGGCGGCCGCTGGCCTGGCCGACCAGCAGCGGGCCACTGCTCCAGTGCTCGTCGGCTTGCCTCGCCCCGCTGGCCAGGTGGTCTTGAAGCTGGTGAAAGCCCGCCATCCGCTGCTAAGAGGGACGGTCGTGCCGATCAGCCTGGAGCTCGGCGGTGACTTCGACCTGCTGCTTATCACGGGTCCGAACACGGGCGGCAAGACCGTCGCGCTGAAAACGGCCGGGCTGCTGACGGTGATGGCTCAGGCGGGCCTGTTCATTCCCGCCGATGAAGGCTCACTGGTCGCCGTCTTCGAACGCGTCCAGGCCGACATCGGCGATGAGCAGAGCCTGCAGCAGAGCCTGTCGACCTTTTCGAGTCACATCTCACGGATCGTGCGCATGCTGCGCGACGCCGACAGCTGCTCGCTGATCTTGCTCGACGAGCTTGGCGCTGGGACGGACCCACAGGAAGGCGCGGCTATCGCCCGGGCGCTGCTGGATTTTCTCCGCGAGCGCGGGGCGTACGTAATCGCGACGACCCACTATCCGGAGCTGAAGAGCTACGCAGAGGGGACGCCGCGGGTGCAGAACGCGAGCGTCGAGTTTGACATCCAGACGCTGTCGCCGACGTTCCGTCTGATGATCGGCACGCCAGGCCGGTCGAATGCGCTGGCCATTGCCGAACGGCTAGGCATGCCCCGCGAGGTGCTCGACAGCGCGCGTGGGTATGTAACGCCCCAGGCGCGTGAGACCGAAGCGCTGCTAGAGGAGATCGCTCGGGAGCGGCATGTTGCCGAAGATGCTCGGGCTCGCGCTTTGAAAGAGGCCGCGGAAGCGGCGACGATGAAAGTGCGGGCGCGGGCGTCGCTGCGCGAGGCGGAGCAGAAGCACCGCGAGATCTGGGAAGGGGCTCAGGCGGCCGCGGAAGAGGAATTGGCTGAGCTGCGGCGCGAGGCGCACCGTGTGCGGCTGCAGCTGCAGAGCGCACGGGAGCGTGGCGCCACGAGTGACTCGGCCCGAGCAGCGGTTGAGGCGGCCTTGAGCGTGCCCTCGTTCAAAGCGCCGGCAGCACCCGTGGTGCCGCTGGCTGAAGCTGAAGTTGGCGACGCGGCGCGGGTGGAGATTGGCGCCGAGATTGTGGTCCCACGCCTCGGGCTGCCTGGGCGGGTGCTGTCCGTGCGCGACGACACGGTCGAGGTGGAAGTCCTGGGGCGGCGGGTACGAATGCCGTTACGTGAGCTCGAAGGGGCGACGCGGTCGACGTCTGCGCAGCGGCGTGCGGCGCAACCTGAACGCACGCCAACGATCGCGCTGACATCATCTCGATCTCGCGGTGAGGTTTCTTTCCAGCTCGATTTGCGTGGCTTGCGACGTGATGAAGCCCTGGAACGGCTGGAGACGTACCTCGAGAACGCCTCGCTGGCGGGGATGCCCGAAGCGCGGATCATCCATGGTAAAGGGACAGGGGCGATTCGCCAGGCGGTGCGTGAGGCGCTGCGGCAAAGTCACTACGTCACGCGTTTTGCGCCCGAACCTGACGGTGCCGGGGGCGATGGAGCCACGCAAGTCTGGCTTAACTAACTGCCGGCTTGTGAAGTGGTTCACAGCGTCGTCACCCTCCGGGTAGCGATGCTCAGTCCGTGATGGGTGCGCCACTTCTCGGAAAACACTTCGCGGAGCTGCAGAGCGCGCCGACCTCGGCTATCGCGGTGGCACTCGTCGGTTCATTGTTGGGCCAGTTAGCGGCGTTGATCCAGGCCACGCCTTTGTGGATCTATATCCTCGCCGCGGTGGCGCCGTGGATGCCGATTATCCTTCTCGAGCTTCTCTGGACCTACCGCCACTATCGCTGGCTGGCGGTCTTCTGCGTCCTGTTGATCACCCAGAGCGCGTACCTCCTGGAGCAGGTCGCGCGGATGGTCCAGCTCCATCTGTTGAGCCTCGAGCCGCAAGCCGCCAGCGGCATCTTCGGTGCCCTCGGCCTGGAACGGCTGCAGCTGGTCTGGAGCACCTGGACAGTCCTGGGCCTCCTGCTGCTGGTCAGCCGCTTCCCCCGCAATCGTTGGCTCTACGTAACGGTAGCGATTGCCGTGGCGGATGGCCTGGTGCCTCGGCTAGCGCCCGAGCTGCGCTTTGTCGCCAGCATCCTGGAGATCGCGGCGCTGAACCTGGCGTTCGCTGTCCAGCTGAACAAGACGTACGACGCGCGGCTGGCGCGCGTGTTTCCGAATCTGCCCGAGCGCGTCCTGATCGAGGCGACGGGTGCGCT
>DASYKL010000456.1:0-5332 GCA_035995405.1 Chloroflexota bacterium | reverse complement strand
GGAAGTGGTCCAGGTCGTCAACCCATTCTTTGGGCGTCGACTTACCGTCCAAGCCGGCGCTGACGAAGTAGATGCTCGCGCCATTGTTGGTGCAGCCGAGGTCTTCGGCGAGAAATGCGGCGTTGTTGTAATTGTCGTCCGCCCCGAGACCCTTGGGGTCCAGACCATTCTTCCAGAGAGTAACGCACTGCTGGACCGCGTTGATCGTCTCCTTGGAATTGATCGCGACTTTGTAATCCGCCTCCAACTCTTTGCCACCGTAGGCCCACATGAGCGGATAGCAAAACGACGGTGGATCGCCGAAGCTGTTGCCGAACGCCTGACCGACCGGTTTACCAATGGCGGCCAACTTCTTGACGACGTCGGCATATTCGTCATACGTCTCGGGGACTTTGGCGATGCCGGCTTTCTGAAAAAAGCTCTTGCGATAAATGTGGGCGTTGGGCAAAGCGTTCCACGGGATGCCGTAGTACTTGTCACCCTTGCGACCGTTGGCATCGATCTGGCCGTAGTACTTGCCGTACTTCGGTTCGAATTCCTTGGCCAGATCGGTCACGTCGTACAGCCCATCAGCCAACGTGAGGGCCTGGATGTGTTGGCTCTGAAAAATCGTCGGACCGGATTGGCCCTGCAGCGCGGCGATGAATCGTGGCAGCAGGGCATTCGGATCGATCGTCTCGACGGTGACATTGACGCCGCTCTGCTTGGAATAGTCGGCGGCCTGCTGCTTGAAAAACGGATCGGCCGGTGGAATGAAACTGTTCCATTGCAACAGTGAAATTTCGGCGCCGGTGATGTTCGGGGCGGCGCTCGTTTTGGCCAGAGCCGTCGGCTGCGCCCCGGCGGTCGGTCCAGCGGCGGGCGCAGGCTGGGTTGCAGACTGACCGCACGCGGCCGCTAACAGAACGACGCTGCTGCTGAGGACACCTGTGAGAAACTCGCGACGACTCGACATCGGGCCTCCCTTATTTGCCTTCCAGACTCGTCAGTTCCCCCAGGATACTCTTGGCTCGACCATCGTGCGACCCGATCTGCCACTCCCGCCATCACCTGTCTGGCCAGCCTTGACGACCTCGGAACTGGTTGCCCGCAAGCCCGACCCGAGCACCTTCGCGACTCTGCCGCGCGCACCGATCAGCGTCATCCTCGACGATGTACGTAGCCTGGCCAATGTCGGTTTGATCTTTCGGATTTGCGATGCGCTGCGTGTCGAGCGCCTGTATCTGTGTGGCATTACCGGCTACCCGGCTGAACCGGTTGGGACGGGACGCGACCCACGGCCGCGCCATGTCCAGGACCGCGCCGAGCGAGAGATCGCCAAAACCGCGGTGATGGCTATTCCGTATGTGCCCTGGGAGTACCAGCCGAGCGCGACGGAAGTTGTGCACAATCTGCGCGGCAACGGCTACCAGATTGTCGCAGTTGAGCAGGCCCACGACAGCGTGCCGTACACCACGCCCGGGCTATACCGGCCGCCGCTAGCTTTGATCTTCGGTCACGAGCGGGCGGGCATCACGCCAGCGGCGCTCGACCTGGCCGACCTGTGCGTCGAACTGCCGGTGTATGGGATGGCCAACTCGCTCAATGTGGCGATGGCGTGTGCGCTCGTGGGCTTCGAAATTGTTCGGCAGCACGATGCGTTCGGGCTCGATTCTCTCTAGGCGGTAACGCAACCACACGATCAGGCGACAGTTAGCCGGCATTTCGTGACTTGTGGCACGTGTCTTGCGCACAATAGCCACTGTTCAACGACATTGTCTCGCGTGTCGGTGGCGTGCGACGGAGCCCGATCGTCGCCCGCCCTGTCACGCGCTCAGTGCCCTCTCCTCGACCGGTGACGACGTCGACCCCCGTCGCGACCGGCCTTTGCTCCTCTCCTTCGCATCCACCGCGAAGGGGAGGAGCGGGGTGAGGGCCGCTCACGAAGTAGGGGTCGGGGCGCTTGTGGGGGCCCGCGTTTTGCGGTGCCCGCGGACGGTGCCCAGCGCCCGAGTTCCGTCGACTTTCTGGGCTTGGTTTGTCGACGATTTACGCGGGAGGCGTCACGCGAGTGTCACGTAAGTACGTGCCGAACTAGCGCTAGGCGCGAGCGTCATTGGAGGCGTCACGCGAGCGTCACCCGAGGGGTCATGCGAGCGTCCTGTGCCGGTACCGGGCTCGAAGCGTCACCGGAGGCGTCATGCGAGCGCCCTGTGCCGGTGCCGGGCTCGAAGCGTCACCGGAGGCGTCACGCGAGGCGTCATGCGAGCGCCCTGTGCCAGTGCCGTGCTGGAAGCATCACGCGAGTGTCCTCTGCCAGCGCGGGGCACGAGTTTCACTGGGTGCGTCACGCGAGCGTCCCGTGCCGGCGTCAGGTCCGAGCGTCACTCAAGGCGTCACGCGAGCGTCACTCAAGGCGTCACGCGAGCGTCCTGTGCCAGCACCAGGTCCGAGCGTCTCTGGAAGCATCACGCCAGCGTCGCTGATGCCGTCCTGCGCCTGCGGCAGCCGCGCGCGTCACTGGCGGCGTCACGCGAGCGTCACTGGAGGCGTCACGGGGCGGGGTATTTCAGGCCCATGCCGGTGCAGAACAGGACCACGCGCTCGGTGCCACTGAGAAAACCGCTCTGGCGCAGATGGCTCGTGGCGGCCCAAGTGGCGGCGGCTTCGGGGGCGGCGTAGACACCGGCCAGGCGACCCATATCGCGCTGCGCGGCCTGAATCTCGTCTTCACTGACGGCGAGTGCGGTGCCGCCGGTGTCACGGACTGCGTCAAGGATCAGGTAGTCGCCGATGGCGACCGGCACGCGGAGTCCAGCGGCAATCGTCTGAGCATTCTGCCAGGGCTCGGCGTGACGCTCTCCCTTGTGGAACGCACGGACGATTGGCGCGCAGCCCTCGGCCTGGACCACGACCATCTTCGGTCGCTTCGGCCCGATCCAGCCCAGGGCCCCGAGCTCCTCGAAGGCTTTGCGCATGCCGACGATGCCGGTGCCACCGCCAGTGGGGTAGACGATCACGTCCGGCAGACAGGCATCGCCCCAGCCGCCTTGCTCGGCGAGCTCAAGGCCCATCGTCTTTTTGCCCTCCTGGCGATAGGGCTCTTTCAGCGTCGACAGGTCGAACCAGTGGTGTTCGGCGACCAGCTCACGGATCAGTCGGCCGGCGTCGTTGATCAAGCCGTCAATGAGCGTCAGATCAGCGCCATAGATGGCGGTCTCGACGCGATTGAGCTCCGGCACATCGCGGGGCATGGCGATGTGGGCCGCCAAGCCACCAGCGGCGGCGTAGGCTGCGGCGGCCGAGCCAGCGTTGCCGGCTGACGGCAGCGCGACGTCGGTGGCGCCGAGCTCTTTAGCCCGCGAAACCGCCGCCGAGAGGCCACGGGCTTTGAACGAGGCGGTGGGATTCTGGCCTTCGTCCTTCAGCTCGAGGAGGCCATGGTCCATGCCGACGGCGCGGGCCGCCGCGCGATTGACCTCGACCAGTGGCGTCAGGCCTTCGCCAAGGGAGATGACGTTGGCGGGGTCGCGGACGGGGAGCAGCTCCCAGTAGCGCCACATGTCCCAGCGCCTGGTCGCGAAGGCGTGTTGGGTGGTTGAAGCTTTGATTGCAGCGAGGTCGTAGCGTGCAAAGAGCACTTTGCCGCAGGCGGTGCAGACGGTTTGCAAGACGTCCGCGTCATGGGCGAGGCCGCAAAACGAACACTCGAGATGAGTCAAATAGCTGCGCCAGGCAGTGGTCATTCGGCAGACGACAGTAGCACGGACACCGATGCCATGACCGACAAGGTGTATGGGTTGGGGAGCCTGCCCCCGGCCTGCGGCCCCCGACCCGAGTTATACGAGACGAGCTCCTTGATCACTTAAGGGAGCAAGCCAAGCGCGGGGCCGGGCCGCCAACACGTATCCAGGCAAACCTCCGTGGTCACAAAGATGGGAGCGCACCTCCTTGCGACGGATCAGCCGGCGGCCGGCGACGACGGTTCGCTTTCGCCGCGCACCTCCATAGTGATGCAAGGACAAAGCGAATCGACTGCAGCGGGCCAGCCGCGAGAGGCACAGACGTTGGCGGAGCCGCGCTGCACGTACCCTTGCGAGCGGCAAACCCGCGGTGGCATGGGTGTTCAGCCTTCCTGGGTAAGGTCCTTTGGCAAAGGCTGCTGGCCAACAGAGCCGCGGCTTTCGACTGCCAACAAAAGCGTCCAAGTTCACGGGAATGAACGTGTACGATTAAGCTTCGATGGCTGAGGCGGCAGGCAGGGTCTCGCGGCGAGCCTGGTTCGCCAGCCTTGTTTCTGGTGCTGGGCTACTGGCGGCTGCTTGCACCTCACCTGGCGCGCAGGTGCTGGACACGCCTGAGGGGCGGGTCATGCAGTATGAGGGTGACGATCTGCTCGTCCTCGTCAGCGGGCTGCAGCCGACTTACCAGGTGGGCGAGTCCGTTCGCCTGAACCTGATGGTGAACAACCAGTCGGCCGGGTATGTCCAGGTGCGGTTGCGGACCAAACTGCTTGGTCGTGGCGACCAGCCCGTAGTACAGGTTGAGCCCGCGCTGCTGAACGTGAAAAGTGATGACGCGACGAGTGTTGACCAGGATCTGACACTTGGCCGCGATTTGGTGCCTGGTGAGTACACGCTCAGCATCGAGGTTCCGCCGTGGAAACTCGACGGCCGCGACTTTGGGCGTGGCGCCACGCTGCGCGCGGCCGTTCGGCTCGACCCCGCGGCGATCCAGTAACGCACAGGACACGGGCAACCAAGCCCAGCGGCGGAGTGATCCGACCAGCTCGCGGCGACTCCGCGCGCGGGACGCCCAGTCGAAGGGTGATGAAGTGGTTGGCGGCTGCGCGAGACGACAGCGCTGATAGCGCCACCATGAGCGACACGCGGCGAGGGATTCCAAGTGACGACAGCGGTAACGGCATGGTGTTGAGCGACAGGCCGGCGAGCGGCTGCGCCCGACGGCACCGGTGATGGCTCTAGGCGGGGAGCGACAGGCCGGCGAGCGGTTGCGCAAGCCGGTTGCGGCGATGACTCGCGGCGTGAAGCGGCAGGCTGGGATCGGCTGCGCCAGAGGCCGGCGCTGATAGCGACGGGTTCAGCGTCACGCGGCGAGCGGCTGCGCCAGACGGCAACGGTGACGGTACGGTGTTGAGCGACATGCGGCGAAGGTTGCGCCCGAAGGCAGCGAAAAGGGCGCGGCGTTGACCGACACGCGGCCAGCGACTGCCCCTTGATGCGCACTGAGTTCGCGGCGGCTGCGATTGGCTGCACCCGACGGCACCGGTGATGGCTCGAGGGGTGGAGCGGCAGGCCGGGACCGGCTGCGCCGGATGGCAGCGGTGATGGGG